>JBIIJA010000162.1:0-5404 GCA_044234195.1 Cyanobium sp.
CGATGATTGCGTCAATATTTTCCAAATCTTGCGGGTAATATGGATAGGGCAGCTGACCACGCCAATCGACATCGGGATGAGATGCAACACTGTCATAATTAATGAGCCGAGATGGGGGCTCAGGCGTAGCCAAAGCAATCCTACTTTGATTCGAAAGAGTTAACATTTGGAAAATTAAAATTGTTCTACAAGTTCACTGGCTTGTTCATGTGTGCGCTCAAGACTGCAATCTAAAAATCTTAAAAACTAAATCTAACACAGCTTGCGAGGCTTGTCAATTCATCGATTCAGCTCAATGAGTCTTCCGTTCGAAAGGTTCAGTTTCGGCGAAGATCAATACACCGTAGGCGCCTAAACACTGTTGATCGGACAGATTTTAGCTGCGGCCTGCTGTGGGCCGACTCACACTGACCCAGCGGATCGCTTGTCGACTACATTAACTTCTCTGTGTTTAACCCATCCTCATCAATGCCCCCACCTCCAGATCCCCAGCCCCTGCCTGGAGAGGAATCCACTGGATCGATGTCTGAGGAACAAACTGCAGGATTCATGAAATTGGCCATGCGCAACATGGTGCGCAAAGGTCGGCAGAGTCTCCTTCACTTTGGTCTCACAGCGTTGGGATTGATGGCCTTTCTTCTGTTGCTTGCCTGGCTGGGTAGGCCCCGCCTGCCGCTCTGAGAAAGATTTTCACTCAGCATGCTTCCTCCCATGATCACGTCAGTGTCTCCTCTCCTCGAACTCGCGGTGTCGGGCTTGGCGGAGGAGGAAGCTCTTCAGTCCGTTTGGCATCGCCATCTCAGCGCTTGGTTAACTCAGCTGCACCCCCAGCTGCCCGCACACCTGAGCTCACCTAGCTACAGCCTGGGGCTGTTTTTCTGCGATGACGCAGAAATCGCCCAACTCAACAGGGAATGGCGCGGCCAGAGCGGCGCCACAGACGTTCTCGCCTTCGCCAGCCAAGATGAACCCTTCCCCCAGCCCCCTGCGGCAGAGGATCAAGAGAACGGCTGTGCTGAGGTCGAACCCATGGAACTGGGTGACATCGTGATCTCCCGCGACACAGCTTGGCGCCAGGCTGCCAGCTATGGGCATAGCCGATCTCAGGAACTGCTGCTCCTCGCCAGCCATGGCCTCCTACACCTTCTGGGGTGGGACCACCCCGATGAGCCATCCTTGAAGGCCATGCTGGCCAAGCAGGATGATCTGCTTTTGCAGACCGCCCACCTCCCTCTTGTGGCCGCTGATTCTTGCCTCAGTGAATCTCCGGGTTAAGGTGCCGCAATAAGATGAATGGCGTGGAGTGGTTTTACCCGTCCCCGATCATCAGCCAACCCAACTGCACGAGGTGGGTGTCGATCTCCATCGACGGGGTCGACGGGGAAGGGTCGGGGCCTGGAAGATTGCCGGGGATCTTCCTGCCAGCTTTCGCTACGCCGCCCAGGGTTTGGCCTATGGCTTTGCCAGCCAGCGAAATTTCCGCATCCACGTGGGAATGGGCCTGGTGGTGTTTTGTTTGGGTCTGTGGTTAGGGCTCAGCCCAGATCGCCTGGCCGTGCTGGTGCTCACCGTGGCGGCCGTGCTGGTGCTGGAGCTTCTCAACACAGCCACCGAGGCCGTGGTGGATCTAGCCATTGGTCGCAAGTTTCACCCCCTGGCTCGCATCGCCAAAGACTGCGCAGCGGCGGCAGTGCTGGTGGCTGCACTTTCCTCCCTGCTCATCGCCCTGCTCCTGCTGCTCCCACCCTTGTTGCAGCGGTTTGGCGTTCTACCGCCCTAAGAGAACTCGCCCATGCTTCTGGTCCTCGACAACTACGACAGCTTCACCTTCAACCTGGTGCAATATCTCGGAGAGCTCGCAGCGGCCCACCCTTTGGCCGCCGAGGTGCGGGTGGAGCGGAACGATGCTCTTACCCTCGCGGAGATTCGCCGCTTGGCCCCCCAGGCTGTGTTGATCTCGCCAGGCCCTGGAGATCCCGATCAAGCAGGCGTGTGTCTGGACGTCTTGCGGGAGCTGGGCCCTGAGGTGCCGATCCTGGGGGTTTGCCTTGGCCACCAATGCCTGGGCCAGGTGTTTGGAGGCCAGGTGGTGCGGGCCCGCGAGTTGATGCACGGCAAAACCTCAGCGGTGCATCACAGCGGAGTCGGTGTGTTTGAAGGACTGCCCGAGCCGCTCACCGCCACCCGGTATCACAGTTTGATTGTCGATCGTCTCACCCTGCCGGCTGAGCTAGAGATCACGGCCTGGCTTGAGGACGGAACCATCATGGGGCTGCGCCATCGCCAATGGCCCCACCTGCAAGGTGTGCAGTTCCATCCCGAAAGCGTTCTCACCGAAGGGGGTCACGCCCTGCTCGGCAATTTTCTCAAGCAGGCCCAGAGCCACACCACGCTCCAACGCTGCTAGTTTCGCGCCTCGCCGCCCCCCGCCCCAACCCATGCCTTCACCAACCATGCGCGTGTGTTCCCGCTGGGCCGCTAAACCTTTGCTGGCGCTAACCCTGCTGACCGTCACCGCTGGTCCCCAACCCGCCCAAGCAGGGGGAGGCGTGAGCATCACCAGTTTTGGGCACAGCGCCCTGCTGATCGAAGGGGGTGGGGCTCGGGTGTTGCTCAATCCGTTCCGGGCCGTGGGGTGCGCGGCAGGCCTGGCGGAGCCACGGGTGAGCGCAGATGTGATTCTGGCGAGCAGCCGCCTGAAGGATGAGGGGGCCGCCATCGCCAGCGGCCGCTTCCTCAGCAAACCTGGCTCCTACAAGGTGGCCGGTCTGCAAATTGAAGGCATTGGGGTCCCCCACGACCGTTTAGAGGGCCGGCGCTTTGGCCAATCCACGGTCTGGCGCTGGCGCCAGGGGGGCCTGGATTTCGCCCATCTCGGCGGCACCGCTGGAGGGATTAGCCCCGCCGACAAGGTGCTCCTGGGTCGGCCGGATGTGTTGGTGATCGGCGTGGGCGGTGGGGCCAAGGTCTACACCGGTCCAGAGGCGGCAGCCGTTGTTCGGGAGCTCAATCCCCGGCGGGTGATCCCTGTGCAGTTTGTGCGTGGTGGTCCAACCCCTGCCGGCTGTGATCAAGGGGGCCTGCAGCCCTTCCTCGACGCCCTCTCCAACCCCACCGTGCGACAAGCTGGTGCCAGCTTGAGCCTCACCCCACCCCTGCCCGACACCACGGTGGTCGAGGTCATGCGGTGATCGCCCCCCCCATGCCGACCCCATCCCTCTCCGTGGCCGTGGTGGGCGCGGGAAGCGCGGGTCTGTTGCTGGCCACCCTTCTGCACCGGCAGGGCCACAGGGTTCAGGTGTTTGAAAAGGCGGATCGGGTGCGCACCGACGGCTGCGGCATCCTGCTCGTGAAAAGCGGAGTGGAAGCGATCGCAGCCAGCGCGGTGGAGGGTCTACTGGCGCAGCTTTTGGCCCAAGGCCTGCCGGTCAGCCGCTTTGTGGTGCGCAACCTGCGCGGCGACCTGATCGAAAGCGCCCCCGCAGAGCGCCAGCCCCATGAACTTCCCTCCCTCTTGATCCACCGGAGGGCCATTCTCGAAGCCCTGGCGGACACCCTGCCCTCCGAGCTGCTGCAGACCGGGGCGGACGTGCTGAGCTGGAGCCAGGGCCCCCAACCGGAGAGCCCCGTAGAGGCAAGTTTTGCCGATGGCCGCCGTTGGCAAGGAGACCTCCTCGTGGGCGCCGATGGCCTGTTTTCCCGCGTGGCCCCTCTTGTGGCCCCCGAGCGGCGGCTGAATTATCTGGGGGATCGGGTTTGGAGGGGGGTGGTGGCCGATGACACGTTCTGCACCGAAGGCGACTTCTTTGTCTATGCCCGGGGCCGGGGGGTGTACGCGAACGTGTTCGACCTTGGCCTTCAGCCCCAGGGGCAGGCCCTCACCCATTGGGGCTTCTTCCAGGAGGAACCGTTGCCCGCTGAAAGGGAGGAGCAGCGGCGGCTCCTGGGCGAACCCGTCCCCGAGGACGCTTTAGCCAAGGTGCCGGCGGATCTGGCGGCCCTGATTCGCCGCACCCCCCGGGAGGCTGTGGTGGCCAACTGGTCGTTCGACATCGATCCTCTGCCGCGGCTCCACCAGGGTCGGGTGGTGTTGATCGGCGATGCCGCCCACGCCATGAGCTCCTCCCAAGCTCGGGGGATGACAGCAGGCCTGGAGGATGCGGTGGAACTGGCTCGAGCGCTGGATCCAAAGGGTCTGGACACTCCGGCCTCAGGCCGGCCGCTGGAGGCTGTGTTGCAGGCCTGGGAGGAGAAACGGCTCCCCGTGGTGCACGGCTACCAGGACCGCAGCCGGGCCGTCAGCGCACGGACGGGACGGCGGCGCCCCCCCCAGGTGCTCGGCTCCCCCTCCCCCTAAACGCCGGAGTCCAAGGATTCAATCCGCCGGTAGGCCTGCCAAAACCGCTCCATTTGCTCAGGGGTGCCGATGCTCACGCGCAGGGCCCCCTCGATCAGGGGCTTACCCGCCATCGAACGCACCAAAATGCCGGCGTCCCGCAGGCGCAGATCCACCTCTGCCACCGGGTTGTTAGGCCAGATCAACAGGTAGTTCCCCCCGTCCACGTGGTGGCGCACGCCAGCCTGGGCCAGCTCTCCACTGAGCCAGTCGCGGGCCTCCAGCACCGCTTCCACATAGGCATCCAAGTAGGGCTGATCGGCCAAAGCAGCCTGGGCGGCAATCACGGCAAAACTGTTCACGTCATAGGGGCCCGTCACGCGACTGACCCGATCCACCACCTCTGGGCAGCCGATGGCAAAGCCGATGCGCAGCCCCGCCAGGCCGGCCGTCTTCGAGAGGGATCGCAACACCAGCAGGTTGGGATAAGGCCGGAAGGCGTCTGCCTCGCCTGCAGCTTCGGCCCTCTCCAACAGCAGAGGCAGCACGCTGTCCCCACTGAAAGCCTCATAGAGCTCATCCACCACCACGAGGGTTTGAGGGCTGGCGGCGGCCAACTCCAGGATCCTGGCGGGGGCCAGGCGGGTGCCCGTTGGATTGTTGGGGTTGCAGATCAGCAGCAGCCGGGGGGGGGGAAGGGAGGCGTCCCGGGAGGGGACCAGGGCGGCCCGGATCTCCTCCAGGGGAAACCCGTAGCAAGGGAGGTGGTAGGGAATCGCCTCGATCACCATGCCCTGCATGCGGGCGCAAGGGGCGTAGTAGCCAAAGGTGGGCGAGGTGGTCAGGAGACGGTCTCCAGGACTGCCATAGGCGTGGAACACCGCATGGAGCGCCCCATCCACCCCGTTGAAGAGACCCACGTGGGGGGGGCTGAGGCGGCTTGGCACGCCGCCAAGGGCCTCCACGACCCGTTCCCGAAGGCCGTCGTACTCGGGATAAACGGCGTAATGCTCTGGCGGGATGGCGCGGATGGCTTCCACCACCTTGGGGCTAGGCCCCAAGGTGTTT
>JBIIJA010000163.1:0-5395 GCA_044234195.1 Cyanobium sp.
CTCCTGGTAGCTGGTGAGCCAAGTGGTGGCCAGGCTCCGGTCGTATTGCATCAGCTGGGGATCGCTCCAGGCGAGCACCACCTGCCGCTGGCTTTGCCACTGGCGGCGGTAGGCGGCCAGGCTGAGGCGCCGCTGGCTGATGTACGCCCCGGCCTGCTCCAGCGCCAGGGCCAAACCGCCCAGATCCTCCACCGCAATGGCTTGGGCCGTGGTGGCGTCATCGTCAGCCTTGCGACGACGTTCTGCCGTGCGCTCCAGGAGAAAGTCCCGTGCGTCGTCTGGCTCCAACACATCCACCTCCACCCCCTTCACAGCGGCGCTCCAGTTGCGCAAGCGAGTGGTGAGCACCACCTGGCCGCCGCCCAGTTGGGGCAGCAGGGACTCGATCTCAGCCGCCGCCTCTTTGGTGTCGATGTTGTCCACGATCAGCAGCCAGCCAGGGTTGGCCTGGAGCCAATGGAGCACTGCTTGACGCTGAACGGCTTCTTCTGTGGCGCTTTGCTCGGGGAGATCCAGGGCATTGCCGCCGCAAAGGCCCGCCAGGTTGCGATTGAGGGCTTCCGCGCTGCTGGCGCTGATCAGGAGCACGGCGTTGCAGCGGCCCACCTGCCTCCAGGCGTGCTCGATCGCCAGGCGCGTTTTGCCTACGCCCCCTGGCCCCATCAGCGCCGCCGGGCGATTGGCGACCTCAAGCTGCTCGATCAGGGCGGCCCGGCCCTTGAACAGCGGGCCAATGCTTGCAAACGGCAGGGTGAGTGGCTGCCGGGTGAGATCCGCCTTCACCAACAGATCCAGCACAAAGGAGCGGAGCACCTCAGCGGCCAGATGTTCCTGGCTGGTGAAGGCCGTGCCGGGGTAGCGGGCCACTTGCTTGAGGCGGCTCAGATGGGCCTGCTGCAGCTCCTGTTGGCTTGCCTCACAGGTGTACGTCTGATCTCGTGGTGCCCCCGCTTCTGGAGTGGCGATGTAGAGCTTCTTGCCATGGAGCAACGCCAGCCAGGCTTCCCACTGCGTGTAGCTCAGCGAGGGCCCATCAGGCTGCAGGAACTCCGCCAGCGGATAACGACTGCCCAGCTCGGGGTACCGGGAGGCGATCGCCGCCACCGACTGCGGCTTGGCCATCGCCCCAGTCATGTCCCCCACCAGGTGAATCACCCCATCACAAGCCTGGATGTAGGCATCGAGCATCTCCAGGGTTTCGTTGCCCGTTACGATGAAGTCTTCCTGCACCTTCACCTCCACATCCGGGCGGGTGAGCAGATGGCGCAGCCGCTCCCGGTAGCTGAGGAATTCAGCGGACACCGTCGAGAGGAACAGCTGGACTCGGGCCATTCCTCAGGGGTTGCTTAGGGAGAATCTAGCGAGGGTTGATGGGATGGGCCCTAACGGATGCGGCGCAGCTGGGCCTGTTTGCCCCGCACCAGCTCATGCACCACCGCAGCCCCCACGCCAAAGAGCCCTGAAGTCTCCAGATCCGCTGCATCCAACGCCAGGGGCACCTCCCCAGGGCTGAGAGCAGCGAGGCGCCAGTTCTCCCCTTCCACCTCCAGAGGCCGCAGCAGAAACCTTCCCTTATGGGCCACCACCACCAGATGCCCATGCCTGGGCTTTATGGCCCGATCAATCAGCAGCAGGTCGCCGTCGTGCACGCCCCAGACCCGCAGGCGATGCCCCCGCACCCGCATGTAGAAGGTGCTCAGGGGGTGGGGGATGAGCAGGCTGTTCAGGTCCAGCCCGTCTGGTGCTTCTGCGCTGCGGTAGGGAATGGGGATGGCTTCTGGGAGGTCGGCCAGCTGGAGCGGCGGCATGTGGAGCAGAAGGAGAACAGGTGTTCTACTCTGTGGGGAGCTGCCCGGCTGCAGCCCCTGGCACCCTGGAGCCCCTGCCTCCGCTGCAGTAAGACCGCTACGCCTGGCACCTGTCCGATGAGCACACTTGATGCTCTCGTCTAGTGCCTCAAGGGCCTGACCAAGGTGGTGGATGGCGACACCTTGGATCTGGATCTTGATCTGGGCTTCGGGGCCTTGAGCAATGTCAGTTGCTTGCGCACACCTGGTCAATCCACAATTCCTGGCCGCCGATGGTGACATCGCGCAGGGGCCTCCCAGTGATCCGCACCGAGCCGCGCCGACCGCCTGGCACGACCGCGCTTGTTGTTGAGACTGTCAGGCCCCCGATGCTGGCCGGAGCGCTACTGATGTTACCAATAAAGGGCGTGACACCATTGACAGAGAGATTTTCAGTGCCGCCGAGATCCAGAAAGTTGAAGGTGACCTGTCTGGGCACAAAGGGGAGAGCCAAGAAGTGAAAGCGCATCGAAATGTTGTTCAGCCTTAATGAACGACCTGGAGAGAAGAGAACGGGCGCGGTTTCAATCCGGGCAAAGCCAAAGGCTGATGCGCCTCCTGCAGTGATGAAGTTTTCAACACTACCAATCAAGTTGCTGGAGAACAACACCGCCGTGCCTGGGGTGTGCCCCACGGGATTGCCATACACCGTGCCGTTTTGCAAGGGCGGTTCAAAGGTGATACAGGCGGATGCAGCCTTCGCCGATGGAGGCACGGCGAGGAGGCCTGCGATCAGTGAAGCTGAAACGGCAAGAGGTATCACTTTGTGAGCACCTCCTCTGGAAATCGTGGCATCCATTCGTGAGCGTTCAAAGACCCTTTTGTTGTAAGGCGCAAACGGGGTCAATATCGTGAATTCGGTCAAGACATGAAGTGATCTTCATCACAGATGAGATTTTCATCAGTGATTGATCAATCGATTACCCAGACGCGGGAGCTTCAGTGCACCTTTGGCATGGCATCCATAGCCCGTGCACGCCCAAGCTCCTGAAGGGGATGGGGATAGCTACTGGGAGGTCGGCCAGTTGAAGTGGGGCATGGGGACATAGAGGAGAACAGGTGTTCTATTATTGGGCGCGACCGTTCGTAGCAATCCCAATTCCCTCTTGAGGCACTTACACCAATGCGATCCCCCCCCATGGGACCGTTCCTCCCTTGCAAAAACATGAGCATTGAACCGACCTGTCAACTGGATTTGATCAGCGCATCAGCTGGCTATATCCCCCTCGCGCTTCCAAGAGATGCACATGATGCCCTATTAAATGTGCGCCAAACAATCCGCTTCGGCGTATCCTTCGAGCAAAGGCTAGACATTGTAATTGAAAACTACGTAACCCTCCAACGTTTTCTACTGGATCTTGCTTTGCAATACTCTGTTTTCCGTGGAGATGTCTCCGGGCGTCTAAGGGAGGGAAGACACAACCTTAACCGGCATCTGGCTAATCTGTTGTCGAGCGTTAGACTTTGTCGTGATCAGACGGCTCATGCATTGTCAGCGCAATTTGGACAAGACTCAACTATATATTTGCAGTATAAATCTCTAAAAAGCCATGAATATGATAATTCGCTCGGATATCGATGTCATGAGACCTTGCGAAACTACGTTCAACATCGTGGGCTGCCAGCACGTTCAATCACTATTTCGTCAGTTCTTGATGAGGAGGAGAAGGTTGGGGAGGCGAAGATGGTCAAGGGACGGAATAGGCATTTGGTGGGGCCGATGGCTTTCTGGGGGTGATCGGCTCGACAACATTCACCTCCGTTGTCCTTAGTAATCCTTCAACTCAAGTTGACGCGTTCTCCATCGACAACGCCTCTTTTGCTCCCGTGCCTGGACCTCTTCCTGTGCTTGGTGCCTCGGCTTCCTTTGCATGGTCGCGGCGTCTCCGACAACGAATTGCAGCGCATGCTCGTAGAAGCACTGGTAAAGACTTAGCTGCATAGAAGTAACTTTCTCAGGACTGAACCCAGCATGTGCCGCTCATCACCGAGGCTCATCCCCCTGCGTTTGGGTTTCCTTAGGAGCCATTACAGATCCACCCAATGGCTCCCGCCACCCTCGATCAAAATCCCAGCCTCGCATGTACCGCCTACGACGAGCGAGAGCTGCTCACTGTCGGTGCCCTACTTCTGCCAGCGCGACAGCGCCACCTGGCAGGGCCACAGAATGTGTTTTTCCTCCACCTGTGCGGATGGCGGCGGCCTATCTCAAGCCGGGTTGCCTGGCGGGGGCGGCCAGGCGGATGATCGCTACCTGGCGCTGGTGGAACGCTTTGGCGACACAACCAGTAGCCAAGCTCAAGTGGCGACTCTGCGTTTGAGGACCAACGTCAGCTTGGCTTGTGAACGGGGGCGGGAGTAATCCACTAGTGGGCGATAGCGGGCAATCCCAACGGCAGGAGCAGTTCATCAGCTACAGCCATGATGATGAGCACTGGCTGGGGAAACTACGCACCCAGCTCAGGCCGTTGGAATCTCTCTATGGTCTGGAACGTTGGGATGTTTTTTGATTCGGCCTGGGGATAAATGGCTGAAAGAGATTGAGCGGGGTCAGGGCACTCGCTCAGAGAGATAGCCGAGGGGATAGGAGCGAGACACCCTCAAGCGGTGTCTTTGGGGCGTTGTCAAGGCACGGGACGCCAGATCCTCCCGCGCGAGAAGGGCAAGAAGCAAAGGTTCTGGATCACAGGGCCACTCGACGTCAACAACGGCTGTGCGATCCGATTGGGTGCGATGCAAGGCCAGTTCTGTCCTTGCCAAGGACGCCACGATGGGATCCCCATCCGTGACCAGCCAATCGAGAAAGCGCTTGCCCGATTCTGCGAGGGACGCCGAGAAGGTACCCGAGCCCACAAACCGTTGCACAACGGCGTCAAAGCACCCCTGGCTTTGCAAATAAGGCGCCACCAATACGCTGAAACGCTCCAACCCATAGGCCCGCCAGTAACAAATCACCTCCCGCACCACACCGAGACGTTCGGAATCCACAAGGCTCTGCAAATAGGGCGCATCCTCTACCGTAACTGCATTCCGGGTGACCAGATGGAGCAGACCGTTCTGGTAAGTCTCAAGATTCATGAGAGTGCTAATTCCCGTAGCTCACTTATTTCATCCGTCCAGGCTGGATATCCTAGAGATGGCACAGATTGGGACATTATTTCATAAACAACTGCCTCGACATTGGGACAGCGAGGAAGCACCTTGGCCAATAGGTTCTTCGTCTCCACCTGGCTGCGCTTGGCATGAACATCAAGCATCAGACCAGCCCGCTCCACACCACCGGCAATATGGATTTCACGCACACGACCCAGGTCAAGGTGTTCAAGAGTATTAGCAATATTGTAAGATTGATTGTGGGCATTGCAGCGTAGATTGTAGATATCCAGCAAGAGCTCACAGCCTGACTGGCGTGTGATCTGATTAAGAAATAGCGCTTCCGTCATCTCGGCTGGAGGATCTGGCAGCAAATTCACGATATTTTCCAGCAAGAAGGGCAGCGGATAGCGCTCCCGAATACGACAGATGCGCTCCACCACTAAATCCAGGGC
>JBIIJA010000262.1:0-4028 GCA_044234195.1 Cyanobium sp.
GGCTCAGCTGGATCGCCAGGTGCTCCGGGATGCACAGGTGCACCGCCCCGCTGTCCGCCAGGGCCGACACCTCCAGCGGCGCCAGATCGGGCCGGGTGGGGTTGCTGAGCGAGAACGTGCCGCGGATCAGTCCCATGGCGCCAGGCTAGCGAGCCTCAGGCTTCACGCCGCCCACACCTCCCGCTGGAACTGCTGAAGCACCCCCTCCAGCTCACCAGCAAAGATCCGATCGAGCCGCCGCCAGCCGCCTCCTTCGCGGCGAAAGATCAGGGCGTCGTCATCCAGCGCCTCCCGATCCACGATCGTGAGCGCCTTGGTTTGGTTCGCGATGCGCACCAGCCAATCACGCTGCGGCTTCGTCCAGCTTTGGGAGGCCAGGATCCGCCCCAGCGCTCTCTCCACCCGCTGCTCGTAGGGCACCAGCGGATCGCCCAGGGCCGCCTGGCGGATGAACCCCATGATCGAAGCGGCCATCTCCTGGTTGGTGGTTTCGCGCCAGGCGGTGGCCAGGCTGGCCTCGCTGTAGCCCCGCGCATCCAGGGCCAACCGCAGCTCCCGCAGCTCCTTGCGGGTGAGCTCCCAGGGCCGCTGCAACACCACGGTGAGCGCTGGCAAGGCGTTGCCAGAGTCCCGCACAAACGCCGTGAATCCCTCCAGATAATCCTCCGGCCGCTTCGCCTTGCCGTAGCCCCGCTCGATTCCCCGCAGTTCGTCCTCGTGCTCAGAGAGATACACCGCCCGGCGCGGGCCCTCCCACTGGGTGTCGAGCACCTCCCCCAACCCCTCGATCGATCCCAGCCACCGCTGGGCCTCCGCCACCGGCAACCCCCGCAGCCTGGTGACGAAACCCTCTGGATCCTCGCCGGTGAGCAGCCGAAACCGGGCCGCGCCGCTCTCGCTCAGCTGGCTGCGCTTGCGGCGCAGCTTGGCGATCAGTTGGTCGCGCACCAGCTGTGCGTCTTCCCCCTCGGTGGTGGCGAACTCCCGCAGCAGCTGGGAGAAGGGGATCTTTGGATCCACCACCACCGGCTTCATGTCGGTATGGGGCTGCAGGGCGTCGTACACCCCCACCGCGTCAAAGATTCGGAAGTGCGTCTTGCCGATCGCCTCGCACAACCGCGTCGCTCGGCCCCTCATTTCGTCGTAGAGGATGCGGCTGTTGACGCGGCGCAGAAACACGATGTTGCCAATCGCTGGCACATCCACCCCCGTGCTGAGCAGATCCACCGTGACGGCCACATTGGGGAAGGCCTCGTTCTTGAAGCGACGGATCAGTTGCGCAGGCTTGTCGCTCCTGCCCGTGATCTTGGCCACCGCCTCCTCCGGCACCTCTCCATAGCGCTTGGCCAACGCCTCCTTGAGCAGCTGCACCACCAGATCGGCGTGGCCATCGCCCACGCAAAAGATCAGGGTTTTGTGGGGTGAAAACGGATCCAGCTCATCCGCCAGCGCCTCGCCCACCACCCTGTTGAAGGCTTCGGTGAGCACCAGCTGGTTGAAGGCCGCCACATCAAAGCGCAGCTCATCAGGGGTGGTGAACAGATCGATCTGGCCCGTGCGCGGATCGATGGTGGTCACCTGCTCACCCGCCTGCCAGCGGATGCCTTCGCTGGAGAGCTGGGTGTGGATGCGGATCGGCGGCTCATGATCCACCAGATAGCCATCCACCACCGCCTCGCGATAGCTGTACACAAACACTGGCCGGCCAAAAATCTCCACCGTGTGCAGGGCAGGAGTGGCGGTGAGCGCGATCTTCACCGCATCAAACATGTCGAGCACGCGTCGATACGTCGAGACGTAATCCTTGAAATCGCGGAAGCGCAGCTCGCCATCGCCCATCTCCCGATCCAGCAGATAGCCGCGGTGGCATTCATCCACCACGATCAGGTCGTAGGTGTCCACCGTGGGGCGCCCCTCCTCATCCCCCAGCAGCAAACGTCGCGCCATCGCCTGCACCGTGGTGATGTGCACGCGGGTGTCGGGATCCACCACCCGCTCGCCCAGCTCCTTGATGCCGTAGATCGCCGCAAAGGTTTGCAAGCTTTCCATCCGCGTTTCCTTGAAGGCATCCCCCGCTTGGATGCCCAGCTCCTCCCGATCCACCAAAAACAGCACCCGCCGGAAACGGCCGCTTTTCAGCAGGCGATAGATCAGGGCCACGCAGGTTTTGGTCTTCCCCGTGCCCGTGGCCTTGGCCAGCAGAATCTCCCGTTGCCCTGCTCGGATCGCCTCCTCCACCGCTTCAATCGCCCGGCGCTGATAGGGGCGCAGGGGAAAGCCAAACGCGAACGTCTCACGGCTGAGCTGCTCCTCGGCGCCGTCGATCTCCAGCCGAGCCAGCTGGCGCAGTCCCTCCGGCGCATACCAGCCCTCCAGGGCCACGGCCCGGTTGGCAGCCCGGCGCAGATCGCGAAACCAGATGCCGCTGGCCGTGCGGAGCTGCCGCAGAAACGGCCGGCCATTGGTGGCAAACGCGAAGGGGAGGGGGCCGGCTCCCTCCGGCAGCACCACGTCGCGGCAATAGCGCTCCGCCTGCGGGAGCACTCCCGCCACATCGTTGTGGGCCCGCTTGGCCTCCACCGCCGCCAGGGGCGTGAGCCCGGCAAAGAGCACATAATCCGCCGGGCCACTGCGCGTGGGCCACTCGGCGATGGCCAGGTTGCGATGCTTTTCGGGGCGAGCCCCCAGGCTGTAGCGCAACCGCTGGCTGTCGGCCTCCCAGCCCGCCTGGCGCAGCTGCGCATCAATCAGCTCGCGGGTGGCGGCCTCATCCAGGTTCAGCTGGCCAGCCGCTTTGCGTGAGGCTTGGCGCAGGGAAGCCAGAGCCGTGGCCCCCTGGCGCTGGGCAGCGGCCTGCAGCTCCGCCAAACGGGCACTGAGGGCTGCCTTATCGGCCTCTGCTACGGCGGCCAGCTCCTCCCACTCCCGCTGCTCCTCCAGCGCCTGGCGCAGCTGGTCCTCCGTTTGTGCCAACTGCTCGGCCGCCCGCCCGCTCGCCGCCGCAAAGGCCGCCAGGGCGTCGCGCAATTGGCTCAACTCCGCCTCCCTATCGGGATCCTGTGCCACCGGAGCCCGGGGAGGCTGAAACGGCCCGCTGCGGAAATCGGGATCGCCAAACGTGCGGTGGAACCACACCCCCAGCTGCCACGCCATGCGCAGCGTGTTCAGGGCCGTGGCGTGATCGTCGTGCAACGCGTGGTTGGCCTGGTTGCCCTTGCGCCGCACCCCATGAAACAGCTCCGCCACCTCCCGCTCCAACGCGCCCTCATACTCCAGACGCCGCAACAACTGCTGCTGCGTTTCCTCAGGTCTGAGCTCCAACCCGAAGCGTGAAGCCACCTCCTGGGCCAGCCATTCCCCCAACTGCCGCAACTTCAGCAGCGCCGTGTTGGGGTCGTCCGGGAAGTAGCGCTCCGCCAACACGCCCAGCCGAAACAATTGCTCGTCGTAGGGCCGGAGGTGGCTGAAGTTCGTGGTCAGCACAGCTGCCACTCCTGACCCACCGCAGCGCCGCCCATCACGCCTGCCCCATCAGCTGCTTCACCAGAGCAATCAACTCTTTTCTCGTGAAACTCTCCAACGGCGGTGGAGGGGGAACCACGCCATGGCGTTCCAGCGCCTGCGCCAAGCCAGCTTTCTGCAATTTGGAATAGCCCTTAATCCCATGCTCCTTGCAGAGCCGCTTCAGGCTGGCCACCGGTTGCTGAAGGAAGGAGCCCCCGCCCAGCAAGGTCTTGGCATCGCGCACCGGCCCAGGCTCGCCATCCTGGAGGGCACTCAGGGCGGCGCCGGTGTGTTGCAGATGGGTGGCCACCCTTCTGTAAATCCGAGCATCCGTGCTCGCCAGCTCCCGATGGCTCTGCTCCAGGAGATCCGCGATGGAAGGGCCTGCGCTCATGGCAGCTCGCCCTGCTTGGTGGAGGCCTGCTCGCCCGGAGGCACCTCCGCCGCCAGGGCGGCGGCATTGGCCTTCAGCGCACGCCACCGCTTCGCCTGCTGGATCAAGTTGCGAAACATCTCCACCAGCC
>JBIIJA010000165.1:0-5378 GCA_044234195.1 Cyanobium sp.
TGGCTATGCATGGGGGGTGAGGTTCCTGGTTGGGCGGTGACACCCCGACCCTGGCAACCTCACACCCCCTTGTCAGCTGAACAACGTGGTGGGACTACACACCTAGAGCTTATTCGCCAATGGGAGGCGATATGCTCCAGGTTGAGGCTCTGTCGTTTGCCAGAATTGCTGACAACGTCTCAAATGTCACCATTGATCAATTGACCGTAGATGGATTAAATGCCTTTTTAGATATTGGCAAAAGCTCGACGGTTACCATTCTTGATTCTACCATCAAAAATGCTGTCAGCTTTGGGCGTGAAGCGCGATCGGTTCTGAGTGTCGCTGAAGGCGCTACTCTTAATCTGGAAGGGGTTGTTATGCGTAAGATTAACCCCTTTGATCAGCGTTCATTGGGAACCGAGTTTTTCTGGTTTGTTCCTGCCATCTCTGGTAACGATGCCAGGTTGAACATGTTCAAGAGCAATCTTGACCTCGCTTTCACGTCCTCTACGTCGGGCGCCGTGAGTTGGGCGGGCGGAACGGCGAATATCGTTTCCTCGACAATTCTTGGCCAGGGGCTCTCCGTCTCGAAACTTTCGCAGCCTGGCGTGCTGAATCTCGTTAATAGCATTTTTAGGCCTTCTGGTGATACTGCAGTTGCACGAATTCAGGCTTTTTCTGGGGGTGTGGCTAACGTGGTTGCTTCCACGCTTCAATTCGATGCATTCCAATCAACAATTCCCAATTCCCAGTTCTGTCCTAATTACTATCCATGCAACGGAGCACCTTTGCAGGTTTTCGCTGATGGAGAGATTCATCTCCAA
The DNA here is from genome assembly GCA_044234195.1 of Cyanobium sp. Classification (GTDB taxonomy): domain Bacteria; phylum Cyanobacteriota; class Cyanobacteriia; order PCC-6307; family Cyanobiaceae; genus Cyanobium. The sequence continues at coordinate 807 of JBIIJA010000165.1, forward strand.
TCAAGTGCTATTTCTGTTTTGAATGATAACATTCTCCCGATTAATCTCCCCTACTCCAATCAATTTGGCCCAGTCGCAGGTCGTTTCACCGCAGACCCGTATTCTTATGTGCAGCCAGTCACCAATCAGAATGCTAATAGTTTAAAGATTCTCTTTAACCAACCCAGTCTGATCACAGCGCTGGGCGCCTACACACTTGATCTTAGTAGCTTCCTTCCCACCTTTAACGAGCTCCCCGCTGGTGCCACACCCAAGGCTTCTGGCCCACTCATCGGCGTGGTCCCCGACGCGGACAACCTCAACAAGCTCATCAATCCGATTGACGGCAGCCTGATCAGCAACGGCAAACGCGATGTTGGCGCCGTGCAAACGCCAGGCCCCCTGCCAGTGCTCGGCTGTGGCGCCGCCTTTGGCTGGAGTCGTCGGTTGCGTCGGCGCATTCGGCACTCGCGCTGAAGCACGGCGGCAAGCTCGTGCTCTCCACTCCTTTCAGATTGAATGGAGGCTGTGAGTGCCTCAGCGGCCAACCTTTTTTTCCTGTTGCGCCAAGTGGCGCAGGGAGAAACTGTCACCCTGCTCTCCAGGTGCCGCCCCATCGGCACCATTCACCCCGCCCAGCCATACGAGGGGCCCACCAGGCTTGCCCGCGGCCCTGCGGCGCTCGCTGGGGCTGGAGGTGGGTGACACCTTGGTGGCGTGTGAGGAGCAAGGCCGGCTTGTGCTGGAGAAGCCGGAAGCCATCAAGGAGCGGCTCAAGGCGCGCTTTGCCATGTATCGGCTGATCGCCAGCTGTGGTGTTGGATGCCTCCGACCTGCTGGCCTGTCTGCGGCAGAAGCCTGGCGCCAAGGTGGTGGATCGGGTCCTGGCCGAAGCGCTGCTCACCTGCGATTGCGCCTGGGCGGGGTTGGCCCTGCCCCTGAAGTTCCGCTGCTGTGGTGAGGGGGAAGGCTGAGACTGACCATCGGCAGCTCCAGCCCATCCACCCGCTCCACAAACACCTGGGTGCGCCCCCGCCAGCGCAGCAGCCGCGGGGCTCCTCTGGAGCGGGGGAGGCGGAGCGCTCGCCAGAAGTCATGAGATGGGCAGCGCGGAGACCTTTCGATCCTATGGAGGCCGCCTCAAAACCTCACACTCGTCTTGATCAGCCCGCCCAGCTGCCGAAAACTCTCCCCCTCCGGCGTCGCCTGCCCCAAAGGACGGCTCAGGTAGAAGATCGCGGGGGTGAGGCTGATGGCGTCGGTCAGCTGGAACTTGTACCAACCCTCCCACACATAATTGCCATCGCTGGGGGTGGCGCCCCCCTCCAGCCGGGTGGCGAAGGTGGGTTGGCCCACCGCCACGCCCAGGGCATTGCCTGGCAGGAAGGCATCCAGCCATTGCAGCCCCATGCTCCAGGATTGGCTGGTGCGCACCAGGCCGCTCCCTTCGGGGCTGGTGGTGCCGTCGCGGCCCCCCCCGGAGTAGCTAGAGGTGTTGATACCCCAGCCGGCGCTGATGGAGGGGATCCAGCCGGAGGCAGCGGGTTGCCAGTAGCCGCTCAGGGCGAAGGCGTTGGTGGAGCCGGGATGGGCGAAGCTCTCCAGGGCGAAGTTGGTGCCGTAGACGATCAGGTCGTTGCCGTTTTGGATGCGGGAGTAGAGGGCGGCGATGGCCCATTGCTCCCCGCTGTAGCCGATCTGCACGGTGCCGGTGCCGCCAGCTCCATCGGTGGCGAGGCCACCCTCTGAGGGGTTGCCGTTGTCGCCATTGGCGGCGACGTAATTGGCGCTGATGGAGAAGCCGCTGCTCTGCCACCAAATCCCGCCGCCGGCGCCCAGGTTTTTGTTGTAAGCCGCCGGCGCACCCGGCAGGGTGAGCACATCCAGCACGGTTTCGGCCGGATACACGCTCGGCCAGATCGCCAGCATGTCCTCCTGGCCCACCCGGCCCCCCAGGGTGATGGTGAAGGCCCCCGTGGGGAACTGATAGAAGAGCCGATCAATGGCCACCACATCGCTGCCCCTGGCGGACGGATCGCCGAGGTCTTCCTCAAACGCCACCTCCAGCTGGGAGAGGGTGCTGGGCCCGGCTCCACCAAAACTGTTGCGGCCAAAGTTGCCGGCTCGCAGGTTGGTGCGCAGCAGATCCTTGCCGGTGAAGCTCGTGTCGAAGGTGAGTTGCAGGTCGTAGTTGACCGTGGTGGCGCCAAAAGCCGCCTGGCTCTGGCGCACCAGCTCCGATGCGGTGCCGCCAAAGCTGTTGGCGCCCAACACAAAGGTGGCCTGGCCGCTGAGCTTGGTGGTGGTGGAAAACTGCGTGGCCTCCAGCACCCCCACCCGCGCCTCTAGGCCGTCCACCCGGGCCCGGACCAGGGCCAGTTCGGTGTCCAGCTCCTGCAGGAGCTTTTTGAGCTCATCGGTGATCTCCGTGACCCGATCCAGGCAGGCATTCAGCAGCGCAGCGGCTTCGTAGCGGCTGAGGGCCCGCTGGCCCCGAAACGTGCCATCGGGGTAGCCCGCCACGCAGCCGTAGCGCTCGATCACATTTGCGAGGGCCTGATAGGCCCAGTCGCCGGGATTGATGTCGCTGAATTGCTGGATGCTGCTCACCTGTTCTGAGCTGGCGTAGGCACGCACCTCCGAGGGATCGATCGCAGCGGCAGGGGCCACGGAGGCCGCCACGATCCCGAGAGCGGCTAGGCCGCTGAACCGCCGATGAAACGACATCAACTGCAGCAAGAAGGCACCCACCACGGGAACGAAAAACGATGAGGCCTTGACTAGATCTGATGGAAGAGTGTCCGAGGCCTGTGCAGACACTTCCAAAGCTGTTCCAGCTCCCGGCCGATCACATTGGGGCTCCGCTCATGGAGAACGTGACCGCCTCGCCAGGATGGTGACGTCAGTCGGCTGATGTTGGCCTGTAGGAGTTTTTAGCCAAATCAAAAGGGAGGTTGCAGATGCAGGATTTACGTTTTCTGCCTCCCTTTTCTTCCCATGCCCCCATGAGGCTTTCGTTCTTCGCCACTGCTCTCCTCACCATGCTCCTCGGCGCTCCTGCTGGGGCACTGCCCAGCTTCGTCAACGGATTCAGCATCGCTGGAGCCCTGCTGGACAAGTCCGGAGGCCGCACAGCCAATGACGGTAGAGTTGGCTTCTTTTCTGATCTCTATTACGACCCCAATCGCCAGCAATGGTGGGGACTCTCAGACGGGGGTCCGGGGGGAGGTTCCATCAGCTACGACACCAGGGTGCAGCGTTTCACCTTGGATGTGAACAGCGCCACTGGCGCGATCAGCAACTTCACGATCGTCGACACGATTCTCTTTCGCGACGCCAGCAACCAACCCTTCAACGGCTTGGAGCCCTCCCCTAGTTCCATCCTTGGCAACGCCCTTGATCCTGAAGGGTTCGTCATCCTTCCCAAAACTGGCAACGTTCTCGTCTCCGATGAGTATGGGCCCTCGCTTTACGAGTTTGATCGCAGCGGCACCTTCGTGCGCGCCTACGACATCCCTGCCGCACTGATTCCCCGTAACAGCACTGGCACGCCCAATTACGCCTCCGATACGGGCAACACCGCCGGGCGCCGCAGCAACCGAGGCTTCGAGGGCCTGGCGGTGAGCCCCGATGGCCGCTACGCCTTCGCCGTGCTGCAGAGCGCCATGCTCGATGAGGGCGGCAGTGGCGACGGCCGTTTCTCACGCATCGTCAAATTCGATAGCGACACGGGCAAGGCTGTAGCCCAATATGCCTATCTGCTCGACCGCTCGAATCAGGGCCAGGGCATCTCGGCCCTGGTAGCCCTCAACGACAGTCAATTGCTTGTTCTGGAGCGCAACAATCAGGGCCTCGGCATTGGCGCCACCCTGGCCCCCCCGTTCGACAAGCTTGTCTACCTTGTTGACATCAGCTCCGCCACCGATGTCACTGGCTTGACCCTCCCTGCCAGTGGCACCACGTTGCCGCCGGGAGTGGTGGGGGTGAGCAAAGTGTCCAAGCTGATCGATCTCGCGGCAGATACCCTGGCAGACCTCGGCAACAAGGTTCCGGAGAAGTGGGAAGGCCTCACCTTTGGCCCCACCTTGGCCGATGGCAGCCTCCTCCTGCTGGCGGGCACCGACAACGACTACAGCGTTGCTCGAAACGGCAGCAATGCGCAGTTCGACGTCTACCTGCGTGTTTCCGATGCCGATCCCTACAGCACATCCATCCAGTGCCCGACGGGCTTCACCACAGGCTGCACCGGGCCCAGCACCACCGTTCCGACCGACGGCAGCTACAAGTTGCTGCCAGGCGTGCTGCAGGCCTATCGGATTCCAGCGGCTGATCTCCCCGCCTACCAGGCCCCCGTGCCCGGCCCCCTGCCTCTGCTGTGGGCAGCCTCTGCCCTGGCCTGGAGCCGCCATTTGCGCCGCAGGATCGCTGGCCGCTGAGCCAGCGCCCGCCTAGCCGCGAGAACGCCCCCAAGGGCGATGGGGCGGTTTGCCCGCCCACTGGGCCGGTCTGTCCCACCAGGGTGGGGCAGACCGAAACGATGGCTTCGGTTGCCGCGACCTAGGGCTCTGGAGAAACCCCCGAGAGTGTTCTCAC
>JBIIJA010000001.1:0-18505 GCA_044234195.1 Cyanobium sp.
GGGTTGCGCTGGGAGGTGGCGCTGTGGGGGTGGCGCTGTGGGGGTGCCTGAGCGCTTTCAGCCGGGCTGCAGGAGAGACAGGAGCTGAGGGGGTCAGCTCATGCGCCTGAAGGCCAGGCACACGTTGTGGCCGCCGAATCCGAAGGAGTTCGAGAGCACAACATTGAGTTTCAAGTCTCGGGCCTGGTTGGGCACGACGTCCAGATCACAGGCCGGATCCGGATTGCTGTAGTTGATCGTAGGCGGCACCAGCCCATGCTCCATCGCCAGGATGGCGGCCACGGCCTCGATGCCACCGCTGCCACCCAGCAGATGGCCAGTCATCGACTTGGTGGAACTCACCGGAATCCGGTAGGCGTGCTCCCCGAGGGCCGACTTGATAGCAGCGGTTTCGTTGCTGTCGTTGGCCTGGGTGCTGGTGCCGTGGGCGTTCACGTAATCCACGGCTTCGGGGCTCAGGCCGGCATCGACCAGGGCAAGCCGCATGGCTTCGGCTCCGCCCACCCCTCCGGGGGAAGGGGCCGTGATGTGGTGGGCATCGCAGGTGGTGCCGTAGCCCACGATCTCAGCGAGCACGGTGGCGCCGCGTTGCTGGGCATGCTCAAGGCTCTCGAGCACAATCACCCCCGCCCCTTCGCCGATCACAAAGCCATCACGCTCCAAATCAAAGGGGCGGCTGGCTGTGGTGGGATCGCCGTTGCGAAAGGAGAGGGCTTTGGCACTGGCAAACCCCGCAACCCCCAGGGGGGTGATGGCGGATTCGGCCCCCCCGCACACCATGGCGTCGGCGAGGCCAAGCTGAATCAGACGGAAGGCATCGCCGATGGAATTGGATCCGGCGGCACAGGCGGTGGACACGGCGCTGCTCGGTCCCTTGGCTCCCAGGGCAATGGCCGCCAGGCCGGTGGCCATGTTGGGGATCATCATGGGCACGCAGAAGGGACTGACCCGATCGGGCCCCCGATCCGCGAGCACATGGGCCTGACTCTCCATCATCAGGAGCCCCCCCACCCCTGAACCAATGGAGACGCCAACCCTCTGGGCGTTGTCCCCATGGATCACAAGCCCGGCGTGGCCCACGGCCTGCTTAGCGGCCACGACACCAAATTGGCAGAAGCGATCCCAGCGCTTGGCTTCCTTGGGTTCGAGCCAACCGGCAGGGTTGAAATTCTTCACTTCAGCCGCAAAGCGGCAGGCGTGACGCGAGCAATCGAACAGGGTGATTCCGGCGACTCCGTTGCGCCCGGAACACAGTCCTTCCCAATACTCACTGACGTCATTGCCGATCGGCGTGACGGCACCCAGGCCGGTGACGACGACGCGGCGGAGTCCCTCCACCATCGAACGCCTCAGGCCTTTTTCTCTTGGATGTACGTCACGGCATCGCCAACGGTGGTGATGCCTTCTGCGGCCTCATCGGGAATCTCGATGTCGAAGGCCTCCTCCAGGGCCATCACCAGCTCGACGGTGTCGAGGGAATCGGCGCCCAGGTCGTTTTGGAAATTGGACTCGGACTTCACGTCTGCCGCATCCACGCTGAGCTGCTCAGCAACGATGCCGCGCACTTTTTCGAAGATCGCTTCCTGGGACATGGAGGCTGTGTGGGAGGGAGCATCTTATGGGGTCGCCGGTGCCCAGGCCCCTGCGCGTATGAACAAGGGTGACGGCAGCAGGGGCTTGGGCCCTCGCCATGGCGTGCTGTGGGTACCTTGGCAGGACGCTCCCTGGGATCCATGTCTCACGCTGTCAAGATCTACGACACCTGCATCGGCTGCACGCAGTGTGTGCGGGCCTGCCCCTTGGATGTGTTGGAGATGGTGCCCTGGGATGGCTGCAAAGCTGGCCAGATCGCCTCGTCCCCGCGGACAGAGGATTGCATTGGCTGCAAGCGCTGTGAAACGGCCTGCCCCACCGACTTCATCAGCATTCGCGTCTACCTGGGGGATGAAACAAGCCGCTCGATGGGCCTGGCCTATTGAGGCCTGAGCCCTGGTGCCAGCGCCCGTTCCCCCATAAGCTCAGGCCGGTTGTGGGGAGCGGAAGGTATGTGCGGCATTGTGGCCTTGATTGGCTCAAGGGAGGCGGCTCCCCTGCTGCTGGAAGGCTTGCGCCAGCTCGAGTACCGCGGCTACGACTCGGCTGGTATCGCCACGGTGGATCAGGGGGGTCTGCACTGCCTGAAGGCCGAGGGCAAATTAGTCAATCTCACCGCTCGCTTCGAGGCGCAGGGGGCACCAGGCCATTGCGGAATCGGCCACACCCGCTGGGCCACCCATGGAAAGCCGGAGGAGCGCAATGCCCACCCTCACCTGGATGGCAGCGGCCAACTGGCGGTGGTGCAGAACGGCATCATTGAAAACCATCGGCTGTTAAGAGAAGAGCTGCACCTTGAAGGTGTCCACTTCCGCTCCGAGACGGACACCGAAGTCATTCCCCATTTGGTGGCGCGTCGCCTTCACCAGCTCCAGGCCGAGGGTCTGGCTGCCTCGGCCCCGCTGCTGCTGCAGGCGGTGCAGGAGGTGCTCCCGTTGCTCCACGGGGCCTATGCCCTGGCGGTGGTGTGGGCCCAGGTGCCCGGGGCCTTGGTGGTGGCCCGCCGGCAGGCGCCATTGCTGATCGGTTTGGGGGAGGGGGAGTTCCTTTGCGCGAGCGACACGCCCGCTTTGGCCGGCTTTACCCGCACGATCCTTCCGCTGGAGGATGGGGAGACGGCCCTGCTCACCCCCCTGGGCATCGAGCTCTATGACACCGCTGGCGGGCGGGTGCAGCGGACCCCCAGCTTGCTCTCCGGCACGGAGCATGTGGCGGACAAGCGCAGCTTCCGCCATTTCATGCTCAAGGAGATCCATGAGCAGCCGGAAACGGCGGCCCTCTGGGTGGCTCGCCATTTGCCGGAGGGGGCCCTGGTCGCCCTCCCCCTGGATGAGGAGGTGTATGCGGAGGTGGAGCAGATCCAGATCCTGGCCTGTGGCACCAGCCGCCATGCGGCCCAGGTGGGCGCCTATCTACTGGAGCAGATGGCGGGGGTGCCCACCAGCGTCTTTTATGCCAGCGAGTTTCGCTACGCCCCACCCCCCCTTCGGCCCCACACCCTCACGATCGGCGTCACCCAGTCGGGGGAGACGGCCGACACCCTGGCGGCGTTGGTGATGGAGCAGGAGCGACGTCAGGGTTTGGCGGATCGGGCCTACCAGCCACGGCTGCTGGGCATCACCAACCGGCCGGAGAGTTCCCTGGGCCGGCTGGTGCCCCACCTGCTGGACATTGGGGCTGGCATTGAAGTGGGGGTGGCAGCGACCAAAACCTTTCTGGGCCAGCTCTTGGCCTTCTATGGCCTGGCGTTGGCCTTCGCGGAGCGGCGTCAGGGGAGGTCCGGGGTGCCTGGCCCCGAGCGGCTGGCGGAACTGGCGGCCCAGTTGAGGGCCCTTCCGGAGGTGATGAGCCACCTGGTGGAGGACCACGATCAGCGCTGCGCGGAGTTGGCCCACCTCTTTGCGGAAACCCAGGATGTGATCTTTCTGGGCCGGGGCATCAACTACCCAATCGCCATGGAGGGAGCCCTCAAGCTCAAGGAGATCAGCTACATCCACGCCGAGGGCTATCCGGCCGGGGAAATGAAGCATGGGCCCATTGCCCTGTTGGATGCGCGGGTGCCGGTGGTGTCGATTGCGGTGCCGGGCACGGTGTTCGACAAGGTGCTCTCCAACGCCCAAGAGGCCAAGGCCCGCGATGCCCAACTCATCGGGGTGGGGCCAGCTTGCCCAGATACGGAGTTGTTTGATTTGCTGTTGCCTCTGCCTCCGGTGGAAGAGCTTCTCAGTCCGCTGCTCACGGTGATCCCTATGCAGCTCTTGAGTTATCACATCGCTGCCCACCGGGGGCTGGACGTGGATCAGCCACGCAATCTCGCCAAAAGTGTCACGGTGGAGTGAGCCCCAGTGGGATAGGGCAAGGCCATCTGTTAGCCCCGAGAGCGGGAGCGGGATCGCTGGCTGCCGGAAGTGGACCGATTAGCGTCAGAAGAGAAGGTGCGATTTTTGCCAAGGGCCAGGAAGCCTGTGGCTAAGACAACGCACTGGAGGCAGTTGCGCAGCGCTTGATTGAACCAGGTTTGCCAGCGGTTCGTGTCACCCTCCTGTTGGCGGTTTTCGAGGGTGTTGATGGTTTTTTGGAATTGAGAAAGCAAGTTGGACTTGGCCACCTCCAGAGGCACGGTGAGGCGTGGCAAAGGGGGCGAATTGGGAACTTTGGCCATGGCCGCCCGAAGCTCGTCTTCAGAGGTGGCGTTGCGCACGGCGCGAGTGATTCGTTGCAAGTCTTGGATCTGGGACAGCTCCTGACCCGCCTGGGTCCTGATCAAGCGGACGCTGAGGAAGAGCTGTAGCGGGATAAGGAGCAACCAGCCCAGGGCCACCCAAGAGGCGAGGGTGCGGACCAAGAGGGCACGCTTTTGAACTTGACGATCGCCCGCATTAAACATCTGGGCCAGGCTCACAAGCAAGGAGCCGAAGAGGGCACCCATGCCCCCGCTGATGATCAAAGTGACGAAGTTGAGTTGCCAGTTGGGATCAGTGAAGCGTGGAGGAAGGGCATTGAGAAAAGTGATTAAAAAGCTGGCTAAAAAGGCTATGCCCACCCAATGGATGTAGCGAGCACCATCTGACCATGTCTTCTTCAAATTTTCTCTGCGTACCTCATCTTCACTAACCTCCTCGCCAAAAAGACCGGTATTCGCAATTGACTCTGAATCTGAAGTCATGTTTGGCCCGAAAAGTACAAAGCAAATTTTAGCGGATCACTCAAGTGGAAGCCATGGCTTGATCGGAGCGGCCATAGCGATCTTCAAAGCGCACAATGTCGTCTTCTCCCAGATAGGGGCCGCTCTGCACCTCGATCAATTCCACAGGGATCTTTCCTGGATTGATGAGGCGATGGCGGCAGCCCAGTGGGATGTAGGTGCTCTGGTTTTCCCCGACCAGCTCTTCTGTGCCGTTTTTTTCCACCAGGGCCGTGCCCTTCACCACCACCCAGTGCTCTGCCCGATGGTGGTGCATTTGGAGAGAGAGGGAGGCACCTGGCTTCACCTGGATCTTCTTCACCTGCCAGCGATCCCCCTCCACCACGCCGTCGTAGTAGCCCCAGGGTCGGTAGATGCGGCGGTGGGCCTTGCTTTCAGGGGCCCCTTGGCGCTCCAGCTCGCCCACCACGCTCTTCACGTCCTGGGCGCGGTCGCGGTGGGCGACGAGCACCACATCGTCCGTTTCCACCACCACCAGGTTGTCGACCCCGAGGCCCACCACCAGGCGGTGTTCGCTGCGCAGGTAGCAGTTGCGGGAATCCTGGCTGATCACTCGGCCGCGGAGCACATTGCCCTGGCTGTCGCGATCCGCCGTTTCCCAGAGGGCGCTCCAGCTGCCCACATCACTCCAGGCGGCATCGAGGGGAAGCACGCAGCCCCGGTCGGTGCGCTCCATCACGGCAACGTCGATGGCCACCGAAGGGCAGCCGGCGAAGGCCTCCCGTTCCAGGCGCAAAAAGTCGAGATCGGCGCTGTCGTGTTCCAGGGCGCTGCGGCAGGCGCTCACCACCTCGGGCGCGAGGCGCTCCAGCTCGGCGAGGATGGCGCTGGCGCGGAATAGGAACATGCCACTGTTCCAGGTGAAGCGGCCGGAGGCGAGAAACCCCTCAGCTGTGGGCAGATCAGGTTTCTCTACGAAGCGAGCGATGGGCACCGGCTGGCTGGGGTTGAGAGGTTCAGCGGACTCGATGTAGCCGTAGCCGGTTTCCGGGGCGGTGGGCACGATGCCAAAGGTCACCAGCTGGCCAGCGGTGGCAGCGGGAATGCCAGCGGCCACGGTGTGGCGGAAGCGCTCCTCTTGGCGGATCACATGGTCGGCGGCGAGCACCAGCAAGAGGGGATCTTCCCCGCGGGCGGTGGCTTGCAGGGCCGCAATGGCCACAGCGGGGCCGGTGTTGCGGCCCACGGGCTCCAGCAGGATGGCGGCAGGATCGACATCGATCTGGCGCATTTGCTCGGCCACGATGAAGCGGTGGTCTTCGTTGCACACCAGGATTGGCGGCGCCAGTCCCGGAAGGCCTTTCAAGCGTTGGTGAGTTTGCTGGAGCAGGGTGGCGTCGCTCTCGCCGGCCAGGGCCCAATACTGCTTGGGGTAGGAGGCGCGGGAGAGGGGCCAGAGGCGCGTGCCGGTGCCGCCGCAAAGGATCAGGGGGACCAGAGGGGGGGTGGCCATGGCGGACACGGGGGATCGCAACACTCATTGCGGCTCATTCAAGCGAGAACGGCCCGCCCAACAGTGGTGCTTGGGCCAGAAGCGGGGCCAGTTGCTCAGGCCTGCCGTGGCTCAGGCTTCCGCCCTACACTCATGACCAGTTGACCATCTGGTGATGCGCAGCATCAGCCTTGCTGCTGCCAAAGCGGAGCTTTCGGCCCTGCTGGATGCGGTGGAAGCGGGCGAGGAGGTAGTGATCACCCGGCGGGGGCGGCCCGTGGCGCGGGTGATCCGTGAGAGAGCGGATGCCCAGGCCACGGATTGGGTAGCCCGGCTGCGGCGCTTCCATGCCGGCAGCCCTGGGCTGGAGGTCTCGGCGGTGGATCTGGTGCGGGAATTGCGCGACCGTGAGCCATGAGCCCTGTGGGGGGAGGCTCCTACCTCGACACCTGTGTGCTGGTGTCGTTGTTCCACAACGATGCGGGCTACGGCGCCGCTGAGCACTGGCTGGCCTGCAACCATGAGGCTGCCCTCTGGATCAGCCACTGGGTGCTGCTGGAGTTTGCCTCTGCCACGGCGCTGCGGAGCCGACGCCACCAGCTCGGGGCGGGCCGTATGGCTCGCATCCATGGGGAACTGGAGGCCTTTCGCCGCGAGCGGCTCTCCCTGGTGGAGCCCTGTGGTGCTGATTTCGAGCAGGCCTGTGGCTGGCTGGTGCAGGGGGAGGATTTGGGCCTGCGGGGTGGCGATGCGCTCCATCTGGCGGTGGCCCATCGCCACGGGTTGGAGATGGTGAGCGCCGATCAGCTCCTCGTGGCAGCTGCCGCCCACCTGGGAGTCGAGGCCCGATTGGTGACGGCCCCGGCTCCGCTCTGATGGGTGGCAACGGAGTCAGCCCGCCCAGATCGGTTCCAGCTCCAGCTCCAGCCCCTCTGCCAGATCCGCCCCATCGAGCCTGTTGGCGTTTTCCACCCGCTCCGCCCTCCCCGGCTGGCCGCCCCGCCAGATCTCCACCGCCCGCTGGTGGGGGAGCAGCAGCCAGCCCAGCTGGGCCCCATTGGCCTGGTAGGTCTCCATCTTGCGCCGCAGGGCGGTGAGGCCCCGCGGGCCTTCGTCGCTGGCGCTTGCCAGCTCCACCACCAGATCAGGGCACAGGGGCGGAAACCCGCGGCGCTGCTCAGGGGTGAGGGCCTGCCACCGCTCCTCCCGCACCAGGGCCGCATCGGGACTGAGCACGGAGCCATCCGGCAAGCGGAAGCCCCCTGAGCTGTCAAAGATCCTCAAGACAGGCGCACAGCGTGGAAGGACGAGCCCCAGCTGAATCAGCAGGCGGCTGTTGCGGCTGCTGGTCTCCCCTCCCGTTGGCGTGATGACGATGAGCTGGCCGTCGGCCGCAAGTTCCAAAACGGCCTCTGGATTGGCCTGGCACACCCGCTCGAACTGCTCCGGAGACAACCTCAAATCCCATGGGAGCCGCAGCCACGCAGGCTCCAGCTCGGTTGGTTGGCTAGTGGCAGGGGGCGGCGCCAGGGCCATGGGCGTAGCCGGAGTGCATTTGAAAGGCTAAGTCGTCACACGATGCAGGCCAACCCCAGCCCCTGCCACTGGGCGAGCGGGCGATAATGGATGTCGTTGTTTGGCAACCCCGATGGCCGCTTCCGTCGCCACTTCTAAGGCAGCTCCGGTCATCCTTCCCGGCAGCTTGGTAACCGTGCAGGACCCCACTTCCATCTACCGGGGCTACAAGGGCATTGTGCAGCGGCTCAGCGGCGATCGGGCTGCCGTGCTGTTCGAAGGGGGATGTTGGGACAAGATGATAACGCTGCCATTGCGGGCACTGGCGATCAGTGAAGGGTGAGAACTTCTGATCGGCTCAGCTTGTCATTCCCACCTGATCGAGCCAGAGGAGGGCGTCCCTGGCGGCTTCCTGTTCGGCCGCCCGTCTGGATCGGCCCCATCCTTGCCCCAGGGGATCCCGCCATGGTCGATCGAAGCCGGCCTGCTTGGTGAGCTGCACCCAGCCGTGGAATCGTCTGGGATCGGCGTGTGCCGAACTGATCTCCTGGCCGGAATAGAGCGGCAGGCCCAGGCCCTGCCCCTGGCTCCACTCCTGCAGGGCCGATTTCCAGTTTTGCCTATGGGGATCGGCCAAGACCTTTTTGGCTGTCTCATGCCAGTGGGGGGTGAGCCAGTGGATCACAGGCTCAAGGCCCCCATCGGGCCCACCCCAGGCGAGGTAAATGGCACCCAGGAGGGCTTCGGTGCATTCGGCGAGCACGGTGGCGCGGCCGGCTTGATCACCGCTGGCCATGGGGCCGAGGCGCACCAGAGGCCAGAGCCCAGAGCGTTCGCCGAGGGCGGCCAACCAGCTGTCGCTCACCAATTGGCCTCTCAGGGCAGACTGCTCGCCCACCTGGAGATTGCCATGCCAGCGGCGGAGAAATTCCGTGGAGGCCAAGCGCAGCACCGCGTCGCCCAGGAATTCCAGGCGGTCATGGCTGAGGCGCTCCCCCAGAGAACTGTGGGTGAGCGCTTCCTCAATAGGGGCGAGGGCGGCGGCGGTGGTGCCGGGGCCCCCAGGCGCGGCTGGATCCAGGCCGAGGGTCTTGAGAAAGGCGAGGAGTTGCGAGACGCGCTGGGGTGGCACCGGCAGGGATGAAGGCACGCATGAACAGTTTGCCGGTGGTTGGCGGCAAAAAAAAACCGAGGTCGAGCCTCGGTTGTATGCGCTTCTTGAAGGAAGATCAGGCGCTGGCTTTGATGCGATTACGCAGCTTGCGGCTGAATCCAAAGGCGGCACCGGCGCCGAGAAGGGGCAGGGGACCTGGAGTTTGGGTCACGGTATCCGTGATGCCCGTCAGGCTTTGACCGTTGGTGATGATGTGGGTGACGGTGGATTCGGAGGTGTTGGGATCGAATTCACGCAGAGGAGGGAAGCTGGAGGAAGGTCCGGGAACCAGGCTCAAGCTGATGGGAGCAAGGGCATCATTAGTCCAATCAACATCGACATTGTATTGGTTGGCGCCAACGGCGCCAAGGGTATCGGTCTGCCAGGTTTTTAGGGCGAATGCGGGCGCAAGAGTGGCGGTGATTTTGTAATTAAATTTTGTAGCACCCACGAATGTGGCGGCGTTCGAAATGGTCAGTGTGTGCTGGGTGCCAAAGTTCTCGGATATCGAGATCATGGTGGTCCCGGGAAGGTCGAAATCAAAGTCGGAGTAGAGCTTGTCGCCTATTAAGCAGCTGAAGCCGGGTGTGATGTCGGACAAGTTGCCTTGACCAAAGGTGGTGCCGCACCCCGTGAACTGAGCATGGGCGCTTTGAGCGCCAAAAGAGATGACTCCTGCCGTAAGGCCCAGCAAGAGTGCAGACTTGTTGATGAGTCGCATGGAAATAAAAACGATTGACCTGGGTTATCCCCAGCAAGAGCAGAGGATCAAAGACAACTTAGCCATTGCAGAGGAAATTGGAGCATCTTGTGGTCCACTTTTTCGAGTCTCATGGGCCGCGACCCGCGACCCGCGACTTATGGTCGTGAGCGTGATCGGCGTTGGCACGTCTTGGTGATGCATTTGCGACCCCTATATGAATCAAAACATTAGGAATCCATTGCGTCAAGATCCCTCTGTACTCCTGCCGGTGGGGCGCCGGCCGAGCCACTCACTGAGATCTCCGCGTCTGATAAAGGGAGAAAGCAGGCCGTAAGCCGGGTTCTGTTCCCCACCGCCCCCCCCAGCCCAAGGGCTGTCGGGGCGGTGGTGGCGGATCATCTCTCTAGGGCCGCCGTTGCCGGCGGCCTCAAGCGGCGCGCAGTAGACGGAGCGGGATGTGGCCAACCTTTGCTCCGTGGGCCGAAGCCCTGGCCTTGCTCCCGGCCGGGGTTTACCGAGCCGGCACCTCTCGATGCCGCTGGTGCGCTCTTACCGCACCTTTGCACCCTTGCCTGTGCGGGGGGCATGGCCCCCTGCCATCGGCGGTGTGTTTCTGTGGCACTGTCCTCACGGTGTCCCGCACTGGGCGTTACCCAGCAGGCCTGGCCATTGGGGAGCCCGGACTTTCCTCAACCGGATCCGCAAGGCCCACAGGAGAACGTTTCGCAGGAGCGAATCCCACAAAACAAACCCCAGGGCTGCGGCCGGTCGCGATCACCTCACCTGCTTTCCACAGGCAACTTAAGCCTTGCCCTGGCTGATCCCACCGGTGGCTCGTGGATGTGGGTGCGGCTACCACATCGGATCACGGGTGAACGATCCGGCGGCTCCGTGTTTCCCGACTGTCCACTCCTGCCTGTTTCCAGAGAAACTGGGTCTTTCCTCAAGACTAGGATGGGCCGAAACTGGGGCTGTAGCTCAGCCGGATAGAGCGACGGTTTCCTAAACCGTAGGTCGTGGGTTCGAGTCCCGCCAGCCCCGTTTCTTGGTTCGAGGTCCTCCCAATAAAAAAGCCCCCATTTCTGGGGGCTGTTGATGTTGGGAGGCGCCAATTCAAACGACGGATTTGATGCGGCTGCGAAGCTTGCGGGAGAAGCCAAAGGCAGCACCAGCACCAAGGATGGGAAGGGGGCCGGGGGTTTGAGTGTAAGTTTGAGACCAGGATGTGACAGTTGTGGTTCCTGGTGCGATCTGAAGCTCGAGAACGGCTTCGTATTGAGCCATGGGAGGAGGATTGATTTGCGACAAGAGCGCAGATGGTGTCACCAAAGCAGGGACCCCCCCCGGAGTAAGTGTGACATCAGTAGTTGTATTAATAATTGATTGGGGGGATAACACTGAGATCTTGTAAAGCGGGAGATATGTTCCTGTTACTAGGGCTTGATCAAAAATATATGTAACAGTGTGAGACAGTCCAGCTTGGGAGAATTCAACAGACATGCCGGAGTTTAAGAGTCCGAAATCGTAGCTCCCAAAATCAAAGAACTCTTTATCACCACAGATCACTGATTTGCCATTGAGCAAATCAGCCAGTGATTCTGTGCCGCATGCGGCCTGGGCAGGGGCAGACGTGAGGCCAATTGAAAGAATTGTTCCTCCGGCCAGAGCGGCCAAGGCCGGAAGGCTCTTGAGCTTGTTGAACATGTGGGTAGGGGGTAGGGGGCGGGAACCAGGCTTGATTTGAGATCGGCGAGACTCAAGACTAGAATAAATTTGTCTGGTCTCAATGCCGATCTTTTTACAAGCAACCTCGCTCACATTACATGCTCTTGCGTGAATGGGGTGCATGTTGGTGTTTTTTTCAAGATGGTTCTCTGGGAAGTCCGGTGGCGGCCTCTCCTGGCCTCCCTCGATTGGGTCAGCCCCCCTACCCTGGGCCAAATTCGGCGACTCCCATGAGCCCGCTCCACAACCTGCGATTGCGCTTGCTCGTGCAGCAGGAAACCGAGCAGATCGCCTCGTCCCAGCCCAGGGAGCTGGATTTGGCCCTGGTGCAAGCTCGGGCTCTCTGCTGGCTTGCCCTCTTGGCCGATGCCCACGAGCAGCAGGCTGCTGATGCGGAGCACAGTGGCGATGTGGAGCAGGCCATGGGTTGGTTTGCCGATGCCATGCGGCTCCGGGATGTCATCCACCTGGTGAGCTCCATCGAGGTGCCCCCAGCTCAGGATCTGGAGGAGGAGCGGCAAGCTGCCTGAGTCTCCTCGGGCGCGTCGCCGTTCCAGGTGCCATGATGGGGAATGCTCAATCCAAGGGAAGCGGTGCCTGAAGAGCCCTGCCAATGCCCTGACTGCCAGCGGTTCTATCGGGAACACGACCGACTGATCCGCGAGAATCCCAGCCTGCGCCAGCAGCAGGAACTCAACTGGGCGGCCCTGCAATCCTTTCGCACCCTGGCAGGACGGGTGTTGGAGGAGCTGCAGAAACACAACGGGGATGGCGACAGCACACCCGCTCCTGCCCAGGGAGACTCTGCTTCAGGGGGAGCCTCCACACCCCCAGGCGGCACCGTGGCCGCCGAACCAGACGCCATCCAGCAAGCGATGGCCGATTTGGAAAACATCAACGCCCACCTCTTCTCGATCGAGGCGCTGATGGAGCGCATCTTTGATGTGCGCGTGCCGGAGGATGTGGAGCAAAAATTCCGGGAGGTGGCCGGTGAGCTGGCTCCCGACCCCCTCAATGCCGATCGGCTGCGTCTCAACCGTCTGCTCCATCAGACGCCCGATCTGCCAGACCGCGATCGCAGCTGAGTCGCCCTGGGCCTACTCCAGCTCGCAGGTGATCGTGACGGGGAAAGCCTCCGCCCGCCAAATCTCCTTGGCATATTGCCGAATCGAGCGATCGGAGGAGAAAAAGCCTGTGCGGGCCGTGTTTAGCAGGGCCATGCGGTTCCAGCGGGTGGGATCGGCCCAGGCCTGGCTCACCTCCCGTTGGGCCTGCAAATAAGCGCCAAAATCCGCCAGCACAAAGAACGGGTCGGAGCCAGTGAGGTTTTGCAGCAGTGGTCGGAACAGCTCTTGATCGCCATTGCTGAAATGGCCCTGCTCGATCAGGCGCAGGGCTTCTGCCAATTCGGGTTGGGAGGGGATGAGCTCCCAGGGGCAGTAGCCTTGTTTGGCCAGATTGGCGATCTCGGCCGTGGTGTGGCCGAAGAGGAAGAAATTTTCCGCTCCCACATGTTCGCGAATTTCCACATTCGCCCCATCCAGGGTGCCAATGGTGAGGGCGCCATTCATCGCAAACTTCATGTTCCCCGTGCCTGAGGCCTCCTTGCCTGCGGTGGAGATCTGCTCGGAGAGGTCGGCGGCGGGATACACCCGTTCGCCCAGCTTCACGTTGTAATCCGGCAGGAACACCACCCGCAGCAGCCCATCCATATCCGGATCGGCATTCACCGTTTCAGCGATGCCATTGATGAAACGAATGATCAGTTTGGCCATCGCGTAGCCGGGCGCCGCCTTGCCACCGAAGATCACCGTGCGGGGGACCATGCCCTCCGTCTGTCCATTCTTGATGCGCAGGTATTGGGCCACCACCTGCAGGGCATTGAGGTGTTGGCGCTTGTATTCGTGGATGCGCTTCACCTGCACATCGAACAGGGAGGCTGGGTCGACGAGCACCCCGGTGTGGCTGTGAATGTAGTGGGTGAGCTCCCGCTTCACCGACAGCTTGGTGGCCCGCCACCGCTCCAGAAAAGCTCCATCCTCTGCCAGGGGCTCCAGGGCTCGCAGCTGGTCGAGATCCGTGACCCAGCCCTCGCCCACCGCTTCGGTGAGCAAGTCCGCCAACTGGGGGTTGGCCAGGGCCACCCAGCGCCTGGGCGTGACGCCATTGGTGACGTTGGTGAACTTCTCTGGCCAGATCGCTGCGAATTCCGGGAACAAATCGCTCTTCACCAGCGCGCTGTGCAGGGCCGCCACCCCATTCACGTGGTGGGAAGCCACCGTGGCCAGGTGGGCCATGCGCACCGCCTTGGGGCCCTCCTCATCGATGATCGACACCTTCCGCAGGATCTGCTCGTTGCCGGGATACTTGAGACGCACCTGCTGCAGGAAGCGGCGATTGATCTCGTAGATCAGCTCCAGGTGGCGCGGCAGCAGGTTGCCGAAGAGATCCAACCCCCACTTCTCGAGCGCTTCGGGGAGCAGGGTGTGGTTGGTGTAGGAAATGCTGCGACAGGTGATGTCCCAGGAGGTGTCCCAGTCCAGGTGTTTGTCATCCAACAGCAGGCGCATCAGCTCGGCCACCGCGATCGCTGGATGGGTGTCGTTCAGCTGGATCGCCCAGTGGTCGGGAAACTCCTGGATCGGCAGTCCCCGCATGTCGAGGCTGCGGATCATGTCTTGCAGTGAGCAACTCACGAAGAAGTGCTGTTGCTTCAGCCGCAGCCGGCGGCCCTCATCGGTGCCGTCGTTGGGGTAGAGCACCTTGGAGAGGGTTTCGCTGGCCACCTTCTCCTCCACGGCCCCGTAGTAATCGCCGATATTGAAGGCATAGAAATCAAACGATTCGGTGGCATCCGCCCGCCACAGCCGCAGCCGATCGCAGGTGTTCACCCGATAGCCCAGCACCGGCACATCGTGGGGCACGCCAATGGCATGCTCCGCCGGGACCCAGCGCACCCGGTAGGTGCCGTGGTCGTCTTGATAGGCCTGGGTGCGGCCACCAAAGCCCACAAAACAGGCCTGATCGGGGTGGGGAATCTCCCAGGGCCAGCCAGCCTTCAGCCATTTATCCGTGATCTCCACCTGCCAGCCATCGCGGATGAGCTGGTCGAAAATGCCGAATTCGTAGCGGATGCCATACCCCGTGGCTGGGATCTCCAAGCTGGCCAGGGATTCGAGAAAACAGGCCGCCAGACGCCCCAGGCCGCCATTGCCCAGGCCTGGCTCCTCCTCCACCTCCAAAATCTCCTCCAGGCTGTTGATGCCAAACCGCCGCAGCGCCGCGGCCGCCTCCTCCTGGATGCCCAGCATGAGGAGGTTGTTGCTCAGCTGGGGACCAATCAAAAATTCCGCCGACAGATAGGCCACCACCCGAGTGGGCGTGGCGGCGATCGCCTCATTCCCCGCCAGATAGCGCGTCATCAGCCGATCGCGCACCGCATAGCTCAAGGCCATGTAGAGATCGTGGCGGCTCGCGCTGGGGGCCAGCTTGCCGAGGGTGTAGAAGAGATGCTCGGTCATCCCATCAAACACGTCCTCCGCCTGCAAGCCGCTGCGATCGGGATCGGCGTAGCAGCCAGGGGTGGGAAGACGCAGGTTTCGGGGCTGTTGGATCGTCATATCTGGCGTCTTCTGACGACGGCTCAAGGGTTTACCTATCCGACCGTAGCGTTACCTACTGGATCTTGCTCTCGGGGTGGGGGGCTCGACACCTGACCGCCCCCAACCGTCCCTCGCGCTCTTGAGGCGATCCCTAGCATGAACTGGCTTTTTCGCTGTGGGCATGACCCCCTTGAACTCCTCCGGTGACGCCCCCTGGAGGTTTGCGGGGCATCCCGTGCACAGCCTCCAACAGGCACCGGTTGGGCCCGAAGGGCCAGCCCTGCTCCTGGTGCATGGGTTTGGCGCTTCCACCGACCACTGGCGCCACAACCTGCCCGTGCTGGCTAGCCGCCATGAGGTGCACGCCATCGATTTGCTCGGTTTCGGCCGCAGCGCCAAACCTGAGGGCCTTCCCTACGGCGGTGCGCTCTGGCGGGATCAGCTGGTGGCCTATGTGCGGGAGCGGATTGGCCGTCCCACCGTGCTCGTGGGCAACTCCCTCGGGGGCTACGCCGCCCTGGCCGCTGGCGCCGCCCTCAGCTCTGCCGCCGTTGATTCGGGCTCGCCCCCCCTGGTGGCCGGCGTGGTGCTCCTCAATGCCGCCGGGCCCTTCAGCGAGGAGCAAGCCGAGCCCAGCAGCTGGGGGGGGATTGCCCGGCGCACGGTGGGGCGGGCTCTCTTCACCAGCCCCCTGGTGCAGCGGCTGCTGTTTGAAAACTTGCGCCGGCCCGCCACCGTGCGCCGCACGCTCCAGCGGGTGTACGTCGACCAGACCAATGTGGATGACGCCCTGGTGGAATCCATCCTGCGGCCCTCCCGGGATCCTGGCGCCTTCGGGGTGTTTCGCACGGTGTTCGACATCCCCCGCGGGGAACCGCTGGATGCCCTTTTTTCCCAGCTCGACGCGCCCCTGCTGCTCCTCTGGGGCCTGCGGGATCCCTGGATCAATGCGGAAGGGCGCCGCGCCAGCTTTGCCCGCCACGCCCCCCCCCAGACCAGCGAAGTGCTGCTCGACGCCGGCCATTGTCCTCACGATGAAGTGCCCCAGCAGGTGAACGACGTCCTGCTGAGCTGGCTTCACTCCCTCACCCCGGCCACCCCCTGCCTGCGATGAGCCTGATCCGCGCCGAGGAGCCCTATCTCCACTGGCTCTACACCCACCCCACCTGCGGGGATGCCCTTCGCCTGGTGCCTGAGCGGGGTGGCTTGGTGACTGGCTGGCGTAGTGGCGGGCGCGAGAGGCTCTACCTCGATGAGGCGCGCTTCGCCGATCCCACCCTTTCTGTGCGAGGGGGCATTCCGGTGCTGTTCCCCATTTGCGGCAACCTGCCGGGGGATCGCCTGCCCCTGCCCCAGGGCGACTTCACCCTTCGCCAGCACGGCTTCGCCCGCGACCTCCCTTGGAGCCTCGAGCCCCTGGCCGACGGCCAGGGCGTGGCCCTCACCTTGGTGGATGACGCCGTCACCCGGGCCGCCTTTCCTTTTGCCTTCTCCCTGCGCCTGGAGCTGCGCCTGGCCCCCGGCACCTTGGCCATCGAGGCCTGCGTCAGCCACACCGGCCCGCCCCAGGCTCCTCCCATGCCCTTCAGCCTTGGCTTTCACCCCTACTTTCTGGTGAGCGATCCGGCGGCGGCGCTGCTGGAGGGGCTTCAGGAGCGCTGTTTCGACCATCTCAGCCAGGCCGAGGCGTCCACCGCCACCCAGTTGGCGCGCCTCGGGGCGGGGGTGGATCTCCTCAGCCAGTCCGGGGGCGGTGCCGTCACGTTGCGGGATCCTGTTGCTGCCACCACCCTCACCCTGGAGATCACCCCACCATTGGATCGGGTGGTGGTGTGGACCGATCCACCCCGCCCGATGGTGTGCCTGGAACCCTGGAGCGGCCCCCGAGGGGCTCTCCTCAGCGGCGATGGCCTCCTTCGGCTCCAGGGCGGCGAGAGCCTCCAGCTGGCCTGCCGCTACCGCGCCACCGGCTGAGCCGCCACACCTGGCAGCCGCCCCGGGGCCAACTGCCCCTTCGGATCAAACTGTTGCTTCATCGCCTCGATCAGGGCCTTTGCCGGGGCATCGCGCCAGGCGGCCAAATGTTGTCCCGGCGGCTGACGCAACACCGTCAGATGGCCGCCCAAGTTTTGACAGGCGGCCCTGAGGGCTTCGACCCTGGACCCAGCGAGCTCCTGCTCGCTCCAGGCCATCCCAAGGCCGCTGCCGGCGCCGAACTCCAGCTTCAGTCCAGCGGCGGTGGCCTTCTCCAACAAGAGGGGGGCGCCATCGGGTTTCGCACCCACCCGCAGCAGCCAGGCTGGAGCCGGTGACCGAAGGTCGCCGCCGCGGGCCTCCTGCAGCAGGGCCTCCACCTCCTGGCTCTGGAGCCGCCGCCCGGGCAAGGCGCTGAGGCCCGCCACCGCGCTGATCTGATCCTGGAGGCACTGGGCCTCCACGCTGGCCAGAGCAATCAACAGGGCGGGAGCAGCCTCCAGGCCAGCGGCCTGGGCCAGGGGAGCGCTCCACCAATCGATCCGCTCCGGGGCGAGGGTGGAGCGCAGGAGGGCCCGGCTCAGCTGGGCCAGGGGCTCGAGGTCCCCCTGCACCAACAGGCCCGCTCGATGGGGGGGCAGGGGCAGGGTGCGGAGGGAGAGCTCCGTGATCAGCGCCAGCGATCCCCAGCTGCCCGCCAACAGGCGCATCAGGTCGTACCCCGCAACGTTTTTCACCACCCGCCCGCCCGCTCGGGCCGCCGTGCCGTCCGGGCGCAGCAGGGCCACGCCAATCAACTGGTCGCGCAGGCCCAGATGGCGCTGGCGGTAGCCGCCCGCCTGGCCTCGGGCCACCAGGCCGCCCATGCTGCCGCCGCCCCGAGCCCCGTTGGGATCCGCCTGGGGATGGGTGCCCCAGGGGAGGTCGACCGCCAGCCATTGGCCGTGGGTGGATAGCACCCGCTGCACCTCCATGAGGGGCGTGCCAGCTTCCAGGGTGATGGTGAAGTCTCCTGGGTTGTGCTCCAGGATGCGTGCGAGTTTGGCGACGCTCAGGGTGGGACAGGGCTGAACCACGGGTGCACCCCAGTCGAGCCGGCTACCCAGTCCGGAGGGCAGCCAGGGGGAGGCTTGCTGGTGCAGGTGGCGGATGAGCTCTGGCAGCTCGTCGCGGGAGGGATTCATCACGGCACGATGGTGCCATGGCAGAGCACCGCTTGAAGATCGTTGTGGTGGATGACGATCCCACCGGTTCCCAGACCCTCCACGGTTGCCCCTTGCTGTTGCGCTGGGATCCGCCCACGCTGGCGGCGGGCCTGCGCCAAGCGTCCCCCTTTCTCTTCCTGCTGGCCAACACCCGCGCCCTCTCCCCCGCCGCTGCCACCGAGCGGGTGCGGCAGATCTGCCGCGCCCTGGCTCCGGCCCTGGCAGCAGCCCAAGCAGAGGGGGTCATCGACTCCGTGCTGCTGGTGAGCCGGGGAGATTCCACCCTGCGGGGCCACTTCCCCCTGGAGGTGGAGGCCATGGCCGAGCAGCTGGGGCCCATGGATGCCACCTTCCTGGTGCCCGCCTTCCTGGAAGGGGGGCGCACCACAGTGGATGGA
>JBIIJA010000393.1:0-2677 GCA_044234195.1 Cyanobium sp.
GCATTGTGGGCTTGATGGAGGTGAGCGAAATTGGCTTGGTGGATCCCACTCAGTTTGATCCAGCCTCCAAGTATTTCGACCCCCGTTCCAGCCCCACAGCTCCCCGCTGGGATTGCGTGAGGTTGCGCTATCTGCGCACCTTTTCCAACCCATTGTCTTTGGATGTGATGCGTGAAACATTCGCCGAATCAGAACTGGCTGTTGTGCGGCGAGGGAATCGTTTATCGATTCTTCCGGTGAGTGAGGCCAGCGCACGGCGGATGTATGCCTTGCTGGGATGCAACCCCTAGGCGGCTCTCCGGTTGGGCCTGGCTTCCTGTCGCCAGCTGGGGTCGGAGATCGGTCGATGCAAGCGCGATTTGGCTGGGGTTGGCGTTTCAAAGCGTCCCTGAGCGGGAAAAAGATTGGCCAGGTAGCAGCGTGTCACGGCCCGATCCTGGCTGCCGTGCTGCACGAGAAATCCCGCCAGAGCCGCCTGCACGAGGCGATATTGATCCCAATTGGGGTGGTGATCAATAAAGGTGCGCATTGCCTTCAGCAGGGAGTCGGGCACCTCTGCCAGCAAGCTCACCATGCCTTCGCCCTCACTTCCATTCTCATCAGCGGGTGACACCATCAACCCCTGCTCTCAAAGTTCCCACCCACTTCTCCACAGGTCGGGCCCGGCGTCAAATCGATCCTTCCCTCGTCCCAGGGTGCCAGTCTCAATCAAAGACTGCTGCTGGCAGAAGCGAATGCAACGGTGTTCCCCGCCCCCAGGGGTGGGGCAAGGTCATCCCGGCCTTTCGTCAAGCGGGGGAGCTGGGGGAGGGGGCTTTTCCACAGGTCAGGTCAAAACGCTGCTCCAGTGCTGGCTGGATTGGGGACGACATCCGGAAAACCCCACCGAGCCTGCGGGAAGGATGGGGAGAGGAGAAATGATTATTTTTGCTGATCAATTCCCCGCAGTGGACGGGTCTTATGGGTCGGGCGGGACCAGCTCTTGATGCGGTGGGAGGGCCAGCTCCTTGAAGGCCTCCAGAAAGGACGCAGCGGCTCCCTGGGCCCAGAAGCCCTCCAATCCTCGCCGTCCGGCGGTGGGTTGCAGCACAAAACGCAGGCTCCAGTTGCGGCGATCTCCCTCCAGTGCCGCCCACAGCGCTCCGCCTTCGTTGCCTGAGTGTTCCGGGCCGAGCCCCGCCACTAGCCCCCCAGCAGCCACGTCCGCTGGCCATTCCAGATCGAACTCCAGGCCGATCGACTCCTCTTCCATCAGGGTGTCTGCCAGATCGCGGTGTTGGCTCCGCAGGGTCAGCAGAGCCTTCTGCAGAGCTTGGGCCTCGCTTGCTGTGAGCTCACTGGCCCAGCCTTCTCCGCCAATCAACACCGGAAAGGGATTGCGCTGGGGATCCCAGGCCAGCCGCCAGCCTTCGCCTTCCCGCTCCAGCACCCCCAGTCTCAACCCGGCAAGAGATCAGGCTGGTCCTGTTCGTCGCTGAGCTCCACGATGGCCCGCTGCACGGGTTTGATCATGGATTCATCTAAAAGACCGTCAAAATCATCAAAGCGGCGCTGCTTTGCCCGGTAGGCGATGCGCACGGTGGTGAGGTAGCGGTTGCTGGAATGGCGGATCAGGCTTTCTGCCCGCTTGGCAAGATCTTTCGGGTTGAGGTCCGTACCGCTCTGCATCCAAGCCTTGCATGTCTCTTGCAGACTAAATCAGCCCCTACCAGCCCATGGCGGGAACCCTGGCCATCGATCTTGGCAGCACCACCACTGTGGTGGCTTGGCAGGAGGACCATGGCGCGCCAAGGCTGTTGCCCCTTCCTGCCTACAGCTGTGGCGACCCTTGCGTGGTGCCAAGCCTCCTGTGGCTCAGCCATCCAGGCCAGGCCCAACCCCTGATCGGCCGTCAAGTGCTGGAGGCGGGTCTGGCAGATACCGCTGGCCCGGGTCTGTGTCGTGATTTCAAGCGTTGGATCGGCGCAGCGGCTGACGCAGCCCCTGGAGCGAACAAAGGAGACCCCTCCAGCGCCTGGTTGTCCCCTGAAGAGGCTGGGGCCCTGCTGCTGCGCCGGATTTGGGAGGCCCTCCCCAGCGACGTGGAGCCCAAACGACTGATCCTGACAGCGCCTGTGGACACCTATGGCGGCTACCGGCGCTGGTTGCAAGACGTGACCCAGTCGCTGATGGTGCCTGAAATTGCCCTGGTGGATGAGCCCACGGCGGCGGCCATGGGATGCGGCCTGGCCCCGGGAAGCAAGGTGCTGGTGGTCGACTTTGGCGGTGGCACCCTGGATGTGTCTCTGGTGGCTTTAGAAGGGGGCGAGGGTCGCTCCGCTCCTGTGGCCCAGCTGTTGCGCTTTGCCAACAGAGATCTCCAGCAGAGCGGGCAGAAGTTGCGAACGGCCAAGGTGTTGGGCAAGGCCGGTGTCCCGCTGGGGGGGCGGGATCTCGACCGTTGGATCGCTGCTTCCCTCTGCCCGGGCCAGCCCCTGACCGGGGAGCTTCTGGCGGCGGCGGAAACCTTGAAGCGTGCCTTGAGCTCTCAGGAGGAAGCCATGCAGATTGTCTCAGCTCCGACGGGTGCTCCCGTCACCCTTCGGTTGACGCGCTCCGGCTTCGAGCAGGTTCTGGAACAGCAGGGGCTTCGGGGGGTGGTGGAAGGGCTGCTTGAAGCGATGGGGGCGGCAGCGCG
>JBIIJA010000432.1:0-5350 GCA_044234195.1 Cyanobium sp.
CTTTACAACCCGCTGCTCGCCCTGCGCCGCTCACCAGTGGACGTGAGCGCGACCCGCACACGACGGCCGGCTGTGGCCCTTGCCGCAGCCCAGTGGCCGCAAGGGGCAGTGCGGCTGGCCTCTATCCAGCCGCAGCCGGGTGAATTGTTGGTCCTGCCCGAGCTGTCGGCCCTTCCCGATGGCCTGGCCGCCAGCCAGATTCGGGCCCGCTCAGAACAGCAGGGAGGAGCGTTTGAAACCACCCTGGCGGCCCGGGCCCGAGCAGGCGGCGGCTACCTCGTGGGTAGCTACCCGGAGCGTGACGGCGAGCGCGTCTTTCACACCGTCGTGCTGGCGGGCCCACACGGCAGGACATTAGCCCGCTACCGCGCCACCCATCTGAGCGAAAGCGAACGGGCCTGGGCCAGCGCCGGCGAGGCGGCACAAGTCGTGAGCACCCCACTCGGGAGAATCGGGCTGGCGAGCGCGAGCGACTTGGCCGTTCCGGAGATGGTGGGCCTGCTCCAGACGCTGCGTGCCGATGTGGTGGCGGTTCCTTCAGGCCGCCCCGGCCCACTCAAAGTGGAGATCGACCCCCGCCTCTACGCTGTGCCAAACCCACCAACCGGCCGGGCTGAGCTCTATCCCTATCTGGCGGCCAAGCTGGGTCAGTTCTGGCTTGTGAGCGGCGGCCGGCGTATGGATGACAGCACCGCTTCCGGGATCTATGGCCCCGAGCCTGTGGTCTCCACCCCCACGCTCACGGCGGAGCCCGGCGCCGAGGTCGTCCGCCAGCGCAGCACCCTCCCCGCCCCAGGGACATGGATCAACCAGCAGCAGCTGATCGATGGGCAGCGGAATGATCTCTTTACACCGCTGGTGCTCGACGCTGACAACGGCTGCTTCCAGAGATGGAAGCAAATGGGCTATGGACTGACGCACTGCCCCTGAGAAGAAGGGGCTGGCATACCTGCACTAATCCATTCGGATGAACAGCGGGAGTACTGGCCTGGCTGGGCCCTTTGATCTGCTCGTATTACAGTTTATGCCAGTTAAACTGTTGCTTTGTTTTACAGTCGTTTATAAGGGTTTGCGCCATGGTCTGTTCAATGCTGCATCGATCGTTTGTCTCCTCACTGGTGGTGGCTCTCTTGAGCCTTCTAGCATTCTTTGCTCCGCCAGCCTTTGCAGATTCACCCACGGCCATTCCCAATAGCCCTGGTCCGATTACGGGTTGGCAACTGCCTCCGGTGGTATGCGCTAACAGCTCGATTTCTCCTGTAGTCGTCAGCAATTACACCTCTGTTCCCCAGAC
Organism: Cyanobium sp.; assembly: GCA_044234195.1. Taxonomy (GTDB): domain Bacteria; phylum Cyanobacteriota; class Cyanobacteriia; order PCC-6307; family Cyanobiaceae; genus Cyanobium. The sequence goes on from JBIIJA010000432.1 coordinate 1,295, forward strand.
TGGATCGATCACTATTAATTCGGAACTCTCGAGTCAAGTTGGTGTGTATGCTTCGGCCCAGGCCGCCTCAGACTCGCCATTCGGAATATGCTTTGGAGGTATCAGCACAACAGCTCTCACAACTAACTTTGTGGTAGATCCGGGGCAAACAAACGTGTATTACCTCGGCATGGGTGGCACCAATAAAAACCTAGTCAGCACCTCCCACAACATCGCAATCGGCGGCCTACCGAACGGTACAGCCAACCCGAAATGGTATGACTTCGTCTTGAGTCTTACGTCGGACGAAGATTTTAGCTCCTTGAAGCTTAGCTATAACAACACAGGCGGGATTGGGTCCAGCAATGGCCAAAATGGCTTCAATGTGGTGGCCATTGAGAATGGCGTGGCTACGCAAAATATCTTAAGTCCATACTCCTCTACGAATGCAGGCGGAAATGTCGTCTGGAGTGCTAACCAACCCATTGGCCTAGCCTGGCTTCCCCTGGAATGATTGATCGTCTGTCATAATGCATTTAGTTTCATGACCACACCAATGATCAAAAGGTCTTTCCTTTCGTTGCTGATTGCGTCAGTCTTATCGGCTCTAACATTGTTTGTTCCGCCAGCCTTCGCGAATGCAAACAGCATTATCAATAATGGCGCTGGTGCGATTACGGGGTGGTCCCTCCCCCCAATGGTGTGCGGTGGCAGCTCGATTTCCCCTGTGGTTGTCAGCAATTACACCTCTGTTCCCCAGACCGGTTCGATCACCATTAACTCTGGGCTCACGCTGGAAGTTGGGGTATTTAGTTCAGCTGCAGAAGCCTCAGACTCCCCCTTCGGAACATGTACAGGACGCGGAGGCGGCACTGGCAATCCGCCGGCCTACACAAATAACTTTACAGTGCAACCTGGGGAAACCAACGTGTACTACCTGGGCATGGGTGGCACTGATTACAATTTAACCAACACGTCCCACAACATTGCCATTGGCGGGCTACCAAACGGTGCATCGAACCCCAAGTGGTATGACTTCTACTTAGATCTTACGCCCGACTTAGGCTTTCAATCCCTGTTTCTGAGCTATCAGAATACTGGAGGTTTAGGCTCAAGTAATGGTCAGAATGGCTTTAATGTGGTGGCCATTGAGAACGGTGTAGCGACCCAAACCATTTTGAGTCCATACTCCTCAAAAGATACGAGCAATGTCGTCTGGACTGCCAATCAGCCCATTGGCCTCGCTTGGCTCCCTTTGCAATGATCCATCCGTAGGGCATAGTGGTGGTTCAATCGGCGCGCCGGGTTGCTGCGCGAATGCCTTGTCGGCAGAGACAGGGGCCTTGTTTGTGCTTCCTGAGGACGACCAGCGATAACCACCCCTAGCTTCTCGTCCTGGAAATAGGTGCAAGGAGAAAGACAACAGTCAAGCCATGGAGTCTGAGCTGTTCCAGCAGATCGGCAAATTGCACATGCAGATCAGATTTGCTCGATTGATCAGCATGTGGTGATGGTCCTCCCGTCTGGAGTTGACGATTTCAGGATCCAATCTGTCCAATGAAAGGTATTCACCTCAGGTTTCTAGCCACCCCTTGGTACCAGGCGAGACCGTGGATCTGTATGTTTGGCGCGAGGCCATGGCTGTGACATTAGCGCGATCGCCCCTGGCGTGGTCTCTCATGGTCAGTACGGGTCCAGTTGGTCTGCAGGAAGATTCGTTTGTGAAAAAGGTGAAAGCGGTTGTGGCTGATTTTGTGAGCAAGATCACTGAACCCTGTGACCAGCGTTATCGAGAGATTCCTCGCTTGACTTGATATTTGAAACGAGTGGTCGAAGCAAATGCTTCAACTGCTCCAACACTTCACCCCATTAACAATTGAGGTCACCAATCATGGCATTGCTCATAACCACAGCCTTTTCGGAGGATACAATTGCTGCCCCTGGAAATCGACAACCCAATTACATCGTTATTTCGGTCACTGATAGCCATGGCGTACCCGTGACGGGACTTACTGCAGGCAACTTTCAGGTTGATCCCTTGATTGTTGGTCCAGGAGGTGCACTGGTTAACATTGTAGGAGTAACTCCTGGTAGGCTCGCTGGGTTTTATTTGTTAAACGTTCTTCCCATTCGCACGGAAACATGGAAGGCTGGAGTCTACATCTTCTGCGTAGCAGTGAAACGTGCATCTGATCAGGGGCAAACATTGGCTACCGTCTTAATGGATTAATTGTTAAGTACAAAATGAAATCCATCCTGGTCTAAGCCCAGAAACAAGTGGATTGGGGGCCGGCTGGATGCCACCCCCAACCTTTGACTGCAGTCGCTAAGCCAGTGATGGATAAATCAAAGGTTGCTAACTCACAGCTTTTGCTCTGTTATGAAAGTGGTATTCACCTGACCAGATCTTCCCACCTTTTCTCAGCCAAGTAGTTGACTCAAGCGAACGAACGTGTACCCCTCAGCCTTTAGTAGAGGCACGACCACCTTTAATGTCTCTCGAGTGAGGGGATTGAACTCCTTCGTGTCATGCATCACGATGATGCCGCCTGGATGAACAAAGCGCTCAATAAACTCCTGCTGTAAGGCGATACGCTTCTCATCAGGTAAAGGAAGCGAGAGACCATCGAACGGCCAAATCGAACCTAGAACAGTACGATAACCTAGCGTTTCAGCCCAGTCCAACATCCGTGGTGTGGGCCAGCCGCCACTGGGTCTGATCCATTTGAGCGTTACGGGAGGAACCCTAAATTGTTCAAGGTCTTTCATAATTTCTATGGACGTGTATTGTGCTTGATCAAAGAATTGCTCTTTGTTGAGAAAGACAGACCATTGATCGCGGGCCATATGGTTGCCTATCTCATGTCCCTCCTTGACTGCACGCGCGACCAGGCCGGGATAATCCGAAACATTGTTGCCAATACAAAAGAAAGTGGCTGGTATCTGGAGTTCCCCTAGTAAGTCTAAGAGTGCCATGGAGCCAGTACCTAACTCACCTGTCCCCGAAGAGGGAAAGTCATCAATCGTCAGGGCAAGCAAGCGTGAGTCGGTTGGACCCTTGAAAATTAACTCCATAGCCGATCTATAAATACGAATAATTTTAGCAGCACGCACAAGTAATTCTGGCAGTCTATTTGTTCTTCATTTCTTCAAGCCAAGCTTCAAGGTCGGCTTCAAAACGTTCTCAATGGGTAAAGAATTCTCCGGACAGACCTACTAATACGTTGACTGGCTAGAATGGTTTAAAAAAGGCAAAGGAAAGGACAATTGATCGCCACCAAGGGTGAGCCAACATGAGCTCCGCTATCGTACGGGAGACTCTGGGAATGAGGATTCTCGGCAAAAGCTCCCATTTCAGTTCGATTTGGAGATCGGTTCTGGAGTCCTGGGGGTCGATGGCGTTCCTCGCTTGATCCGACGACGCAGCCGCCGGCTCCAGCCAAAGGCAACGGTAAGACCTGCGACAGGAAGAGGTCCAGGGACTAAGCTGGTGTAGAAATTCTGAGCAATCAAGCGCTGCCCCGCAGTTGTGGGATGGAAGTCGTCCCAGAACAACCAGCGGCTTGGATTGGAGCAGATCGTGGAGAGGGAGATGTTCATGCAAGCGTCGGTGACATTTTCGAAGCCATAGCTGCTGGGGTTCGTGATCACATTGGCAAACAGGTCATCTGTTTGAAATCGGGTGATCTCAACACCTGGCAGAGTTGTATCGAGACTCTGCAGCATCGGTTCCAGTTTGTTGTTAAAGGTAACCGTAACTCCGCTCAGAAAATCGCGAAAGTCTGATGGGTAGCTGCGAAACAGCGGAGTATTGGCTAGATCCGGCATATTGGGCACCAGAAACTGGCTGGCACCATCACTGGCAAGGGCCTTGATGAGGGTGTCGATATTGTTGATTCCGTTGTCAATCAAGCCGTCTGGATTGGTTTGCTTGGGAGCACCGCCTGACACCGTACCTGCGTCGTTTTGTGTGCTATTCAGCCAAGAGAGCACGTCATTGGGAAAGAGCCAAACGAGAAACAAGCTGGTACTGGGATTGAAACTAGGTTTTGTTGTGTTGAAGGCATTGAGTTGGTA
>JBIIJA010000420.1:0-3271 GCA_044234195.1 Cyanobium sp.
CTGGGTTCCAGCGTCCACAACGTGGAGCTCTATCCCGGTCGCGGCGGCCAGATGGTGCGCACCGCCGGCGCCAGCGCCCAGGTGGTGGCCAAAGAGGGCGACTACGTCGCCCTCAAGCTGCCCTCCACCGAGGTGCGCCTGGTGCGCCGTGAGTGCTACGCCACCCTCGGCGAGGTGGGCAATTCCGAGCAGCGCAACACCAGCCTGGGCAAGGCGGGTCGCAAGCGCTGGTTGGGTCGCCGCCCCGAGGTGCGCGGCAGTGTGATGAACCCCTGCGACCACCCCCACGGGGGCGGTGAGGGCCGGGCCCCCATTGGCCGCTCCGGGCCCGTCACCCCCTGGGGTAAGCCCGCCTTGGGCCTCAAGACCCGCAAGCGGAACAAGCCAAGCAACAGGTTCGTGCTGCGGAAACGTCGCCGCACCTCCAAGCGGAGCCGAGGCGGCCGCGACTCCTGATGCTTCACACCGCTCTGCCAACTGCCTGAATCGCCATGGGACGCTCACTCAAAAAAGGTCCGTTTGTTGCCGACAGCCTGCTGCGCAAGGTTGAAAAGCAAAACGCCTCTGAAGACAAGTCCGTGATCAAAACCTGGTCACGGGCCTCCACCATCCTGCCGCTGATGATCGGCCACACCATTGCCGTCCACAACGGCAAGAGCCATGTGCCCGTCTACGTGACGGAGCAGATGGTGGGCCACAAGCTCGGGGAATTCGCCCCCACTCGCACCTTCCGGGGCCACACCAAAGACAAGAAGGGAGGCCGCTAAACCATGGCAAACACCACCCCAAACTCCACCCAGGCCCTTGCCCACGGCCGCTACATCCGCGGCTCCGCCTCCAAGGTGCGGCGGGTGCTCGATCAAATCCGCGGCCGCACCTATCGCGACGCGCTGATCCTGCTCGAGTTCATGCCCTATCGCTCCACCGGGCCCATCACCAAGGTGTTGCGCTCGGCCGTTGCCAACGCCGAGCACAACCTCGGGCTCGATCCGGCCACCCTGGTGATCAGCCAGGCCAGCGCTGACATGGGACCCTCCATGAAGCGCTTCCGCCCCCGTGCCCAGGGACGGGCCTACGCGATCAAAAAACAGACCTGTCACATCAGCATTGGTGTGGCTTCCCCCACCGCCTGACCCCCGAGGACTTCCGACCGATGGGACACAAGATCCATCCAACCGGCCTGCGCCTGGGGATCACCCAGGACCACCGCTCCCGCTGGTACGCCCCTAGCCGCACCTATCCCACCCTCCTCCGGGAGGACGACCGCATCCGCAAGTTCATCCACAAGAAATACGCCGCAGCCGGCATCAGCGATGTGCTGATCGCCCGCAAGGCCGACCAGCTGGAGGTGGAGCTCAAAACCGCTCGCCCCGGCGTTCTGGTTGGCCGCCAAGGCAGTGGCATCGAGGAGCTGCGCAGCGGCATCCAGAAAACCCTCGGCGATGCCCAGCGTCAGGTGCGCATCAACGTGGTGGAGGTGGAGCGGGTGGACGCTGACGCCTTCTTGCTTGCTGAGTACATCGCCCAGCAGCTGGAAAAGCGCGTCGCCTTCCGCCGGGTGATGCGCATGGCTGTGCAGCGGGCCCAGCGGGCCGGCGTGCTCGGCCTGAAGATCCAGGTGGCCGGTCGCCTCAATGGGGCGGAGATCGCCCGCACCGAGTGGACCCGCGAGGGTCGGGTTCCGCTCCACACCCTGCGGGCCGACATCGATTACGCCACCAAGGTGGCCAGCACCACCTACGGGGTGCTTGGCATCAAAGTGTGGGTCTTCAAGGGAGAGGTGCTCCCTGGGCAACAGGAGCAAGTGCCCGTTGGTGCTGCTCCCAAACGGCGGGCGAGTCGGCGCCCCCAACAGTTCGAAGATCGCTCCAACGAGGAGTGAGGGAGGTTTAAACCATGCTGAGTCCACGACGCGTCAAATTCCGCAAGCAGCAGCGAGGCCGCATGCGGGGGGATGCCCCCAGGGGCACCACCATCGCCTTCGGCGACTTCGCCTTGCAGGCCCAGGAGTGTGGCTGGATCACCTCCCGCCAGATCGAGGCCTCCCGCCGGGCCATGACCCGCTACGTGAAGCGGGGTGGAAAGATCTGGATCCGCATCTTCCCCGATAAGCCGGTGACGATGCGCCCCGCCGAAACCCGGATGGGTTCAGGCAAAGGCAACCCAGAGTTTTGGGTGGCCGTGATCAAGCCCGGCCGCATCCTCTTTGAGATGGGCGGCCCCGAGATCACTGAGGCCATCGCCAAGGAAGCCATGCGCCTGGCCCAATACAAGCTGCCGGTGAAGACCAAATTCGTCTCCCTGGCCGACCAACAGGAGCCCTCCCCCCAGGAAGCCGCTCCTGCCGTCACCGCCCCCGCTTCCGAGTCCTGACCATGGCCCGTCCTGATATCGCCGAGGTCCGCACGTTGAGCGAGTCTCAGCTCAGCGAACAGATCAGCGCCACCCGGCGTGAACTCTTCGATCTCCGCTTCCAGCAGGCCACCCGTCGGCTGGAGCAACCGCACCGCTTCAAGCAGGCCCGCATCAAGCTGGCCCATCTGCTCACGGTGCAGCAGGAGCGTCAGCGCTCCACCGCCTCCTAACCCCCCTGATTCCCATGGCACGCAAGGAAAGGGTCGGCACCGTCGTCAGCGACAAGATGGACAAAACGGTGGTGGTCGCGGTGGAAAACCGCTTCCCACACCCCATCTATCAAAAGACCGTTCGCCGCACCACCCGCTACAAAGCCCACGACGAAACCAACGCTTGCAAGGTTGGCGATCGGGTGCGCATCACCGAAACCCGCCCCCTCAGCCGCACCAAGCGCTGGGCCGTGGCGGAAGTGATCACTCACACCAGCGCCCCGGCAGCCAAGGCCGCCCCCACCGCTGAACAGCCCACCGCCGCGGCAACGAGCCAGGAGAGCCAACCATGATCCAGCAGGAAACCTTCCTCACCGTTGCCGACAACAGCGGCGCTAAGCGCATCCAGTGCATCCGCGTGCTGGGCACCAACCGCCGCTATGCCCATGTGGGCGATGTCATCGTGGCGGCCGTGAAAGATGCCATGCCCAACATGGGCGTGAAGAAATCCGATGTGGTGAAGGCCGTCGTCGTGCGCACCCGGGCCACCCTGCGGCGCGACACCGGCAATTCCATCCGCTTTGACGACAACGCGGCGGTGATTCTCGGCAACGACAACAACCCCAAGGGCACCCGGGTGTTTGGGCCCGTGGCCCGGGAATTGCGGGAGCGCAATTTCACCAAAATCGTTTCCCTTGCTCCGGAGG
>JBIIJA010000269.1:0-3913 GCA_044234195.1 Cyanobium sp.
GGCTTCCACGCCCCCACCGTGAGTTGGCCCGTGGCCGGCACTGTGATGGTGGAACCCACAGAAAGTGAAAGCCTCACGGAGATCAACCGCTTCTGCGACGCCATGGTGGCCATCCGCGCTGAAGTCGCGGCCATTGAATCCGGCGAGGCCGATCCCCTCAACAATCCCCTGAAACGGGCCCCCCATACCTTGCTCACCCTCACGGCAGACGTTTGGGATCGCCCCTACAGCCGCCAATTGGCGGCCTTTCCGGCTGGCCTCCAGCAGTCCAGCAGCAAGATCTGGCCAGCGGTGGCCCGGATTGACAACGCGTACGGCGATCGCAATTTGGTGTGCACCTGCCCCAGTGTTGCCGAGCTGGCAGTTGAAAAAGTGGCCGCCTAAGTAGGGGTGGCGACTTCCCACTCCTGGATTCATGGTGCATCATTGCCGCACATGTTTTTCAGCTCCCCAGGATTTTCTGGCTGGGCTGGAGCTCACTTTTCCTCCTCAGGTCTCCATGGACGGCATCGGACCCCTCTCCTCCTGTGGGATCACCCAAAGGGTGGAAGGCACAAATGTGGTGCGGGTTGCCTTCGGCGTGCGGCGCTCCAGGCGCCCTCGCCCCGTCCGACCCGACCACTGGGCCACTTTGGTGCTGCCCCTCCAGGCTGGCGGGGGTGGCCTCCCTCCGCTGCCTCCCCACGCAGCTTGAAATCCGAGACGTGACGGCCTCACGGAAGGGCCTGGGAGTCTGGTTGATTTTTGCTGACCTTGCTGGGTTTACACGATTCCCCGTCTGATGCGGTGAGGTTGATTGGTTGAATGAGTCAAAAACTCCAGACCAACTCAAGGGGGCCTCTCATAACGATAGAAATTTTGCTGGATTTTCATCTCATGAGTTTTTTTGCCTGGTTCCAATCAGGGTGGGCCCAAGAAGCAATTTCAATATGACTCGAATGGCAGTCAATTGATGGCATAAATCCACCGGCCTTCATTTATGGCACGCCTCCCTACAAGGTTCGCGCCATAAGTGCCCACCAAAACCATCTCAAGGGGACGCCAGGTTGCGGAATCGGGTGAATTGGGGCTCAAACAGGAGCTTGCAGGTGCCCACCGGCCCATTGCGGTGCTTGGTGATGATCACTTCTGTGATACCTCGATCAGGAGTCTCCGGGTTGTAATACTCATCGCGGTAGATCATCATCACCAAATCGGCATCCTGCTCAATGGAGCCAGATTCCCGTAGATCGCTCAACATCGGCCGCTTGTTGGTGCGGGATTCCACGCCCCGGCTGAGCTGGGAGAGGGCCATCACTGGCACATTCAGCTCCCGGGCCATGCCCTTGAGGCTGCGGGTGATGCGGGAGAGCTCCTGCACCCGGTTGTCGGAGCCACCGCCCTCCATGAGCTGCAAATAATCAATCACCACCAAGCCCAGCTCCTTGCCCGTTTCGGCCATCAGCCGGCGGCAGAGAGAACGCATCTCGAGCACGCCCGCATTGGGCTTGTCGTCGATGTAGAGCGGGAGCTTGCTCAACTCGCTGATGCCATTTCCCAGCAGGGGCCACTCCTCCTGGTGCAGCCGGCCGGTGCGCAGCCGGCCGCTCTCGATACCCACCTCCATGGATAGCAAACGGTAGGTGAGCTGCTCCTTGCTCATCTCCAAGCTGAAGATGCACACGGGCAGCTTGTGGAGCTGGGCCACGTTGCGGGCGATGTTGAGCACGATGGAGGTTTTGCCCATGGCTGGCCGACCCGCCACGATCAGCAGGTCGCTGCGCTGCAGCCCCTGGGTCATGGCGTCCAGGTCGTAGAAATTCACCGGCAATCCCGCCAGCGCCGTGCCCAGGCTGCGGGTTTCAATCTCCTCAAAGGTGCGGGTGAGGATCTCCGCCGTGGGGGTGAGGCCCTGGCTGGGCTTCTCCTGGCTGATGGCAAAGATCTTCTGCTCTGCCTCATCGAGCACCTGCTCCATGGGCTTGCTCTGATCAAACCCCAGCTGGATCACCTCATTGCCCGAACGGATCAGGCGGCGGCGCAAGTATTTGTCCATCACCAGGCGCGCCACCTGATCGATGGAAGCGGTGGAAAGGGTGCGATCCACCAGCTCCATCAGCCGGGCCGTGCCCCCCACCTTCTCCAGCTGGCCCGTATCCGCGAGCCAGGCCGCCATGGCGGTGAGATCGGTGGGCTTGCCCTGGCTGTGGAGCATCAGGGCCGTGCGATAGATCTCCCGGTGGGCTCCAAGATAAAAGGCCTCCGGTTGCAGCACATCCGCCACCCGGCCAACGGCATCGGGATCCAGCAGGATGCCGCCAAGCACCGCCTCCTCCGCCTCCAGGTTTTGGGGCGGCACCGACTCGGGCAGGGGCTCAAAATCGCCGCCGCGGCCCACCTCCCGGGCTCCGGCACTCCGGCGCGTCCCCCCCTCTCCAGGGGCAGGAACGGGAGCACCAGCCAGGGGCACACTCACCATCGGGATTCTCCAGGGGCCGCCGGGGGCGGATAGGACCAGCCTGGACCAGGCGCCTTGGGCACCGGGACAGCTGGGGGAGATCCATCATCCCCCCGGCGTCGATGGATGGCCAGGCCCACAGCTTCAAGCCATTAGAGCCATGGTGTGCAACGGCCTGCAAAGCAGGAATGAGCAATGTAGAAGGCTAGACGAGCTACCCGCCCTGGAATGGAGAGGTGAGCCAATCGGTATAGAAGAGGTTTCAATTTTATCGCACCCAGGCAGATCTTAAACAGTTTCACTTTGGCCAAGATTCAAAAGCCTGCACGCATCGGTGGAATGCCCCCTATCTTGCCTTGAATACCACGGAAGTGGAAAACGGTTGTCGCCATATCTTTGCCCCATTTCGTATCCGTGAAGAGGATCCTCTCACCAAGTCTCCATTGGCTCCAAATCAAGATGGTGCACCCACCAGCCCCCACATGACGGACGCAGACTTCCATGAACCCTGGCTGCAACGCCATCCAAATGCAGCCCTTAGACATCCGTTTCAGCATGGCTGCCGGCTTGAGCGCAAGATTTCCAGTGGTCAGCCCCTACGGCTTCTTTCCTGAACGCCGATCGCGTCGCTTAATTGATGGGGTTTTGTACGACAACTCTGGCACCCGCGACCCGTTTTCCCTGTGCCCTTGGGGTGGACGCTCTCCTGCCAGGCCCGCTCCTTCATCAATGACCAGCTCCAGCCGATGCCAAAACGGGACACCATCATCCAGGATGTGCCCCGCAATGCGAGGAGCCGCTCAGCGATGCCGTCAGCCGGGAGCCCGTGCAAATCCGGACGGCTACGCCGTTGCAGCGGTCCCACTCCCTCTCTCACCCATTTTGGGAGCTGATCCGGCAGCTGCAGAAAGACCTCCGGCCCCCATCCCAGAGCCCCTCCCCCCAGCAAGGCTGAGCGGCCATGCCCCGAGGTGGCTCAGGCATGGGCGGGCACCGGTTCCAACCCGCCTCCTGTTGCCAGGCAAGAGATACTGGGTTGGTACAAAGCCGATCGCGGCGCGATACCCGTGCAGCAGCACTCCTTCGGCTTCTGGGGACTGACGTTTTTCGCCATCATCCTCGCCCGCTACTTTCTTCTTGCTGGCCTGTCCTACTGGTGGCTGTATCTCCGCGGTCCATCCAGCCTGGCTGGGCTAGGAGCTCAAGGTGCATCCCTTCGGATGCCTTCCGCACAATCGATCCTGCGGGACATCCGGCTGTCCGTTCTCTCAGCCGCCATCTTCGCCGTGGTCACGGCCTTGGTGCTGAGCCTTCAAGACCTGGGGCTGACGCGCCTTTACAGCCAACCTGATCAGTACGGCCTCTGGTACCTCGGGGCCAGCTACCTGCTCGTGCTGATCCTGCAAGACGGGTTCTTCTACGCCACCCATCGTCTCTGTCACCACCCCGCCCTCTTTTCCTGGATGCACCTGGGCC
>JBIIJA010000322.1:0-3277 GCA_044234195.1 Cyanobium sp.
AAGGCCCCCATCTGGCCGGCCACGATGAGGGCAAAGGCCAGGGTGCTGGCCTGCTTCTGCACCCCGTCCACCCATGGCTCGGCGGTGCGCTGGAGCAGCCCGGGAGCGAGCTCCCGCAGCTCGTTGAGGCTCACACCGTGGTCTCTCCACACCTTCAGGTAGCCCCCCATGGAGATGGCGGCTTCGGTGAGGCCCAGCACCAGGTAGGCCCGCACCATCACCAGCCGGTTGAGCAGGGGCTGGTCGCGGGGGCGGGGCGGGAGGCGCATCAGCTGCGGCTCCGGCGGATCGCTTCCCAGGCCGAGAGCCGGCAGCAGATCCGTTCCCAGATCCACCGCCAGGATCTGCAGCACGGTGAGGGCGGCCGGCAGGCGAAACACAACCATCGCCAGAAATGGGGCCACCTCCGGCACGTTGGAGGCCAACACGTAGGTGATGAACTTGCTGATGTTGGCCACCACTGAGCGGCCATAGCGGATGGCCGAGACAAAGGTGGCGAAGTTGTCATCCAGCAGCACGATGTCGGCTGCCTCCCGGGCCACATCTGTGCCGGAGCGGCCCATGGCCAGGCCCACATCGGCGGCCCGCAGGGCCGGCGCGTCGTTCACCCCGTCGCCAGTCACCGCCACCACCTCCCCGAGGGCCCGGTAGCTCTGCACCAGCCGCAATTTCTGTTCCGGGCTTACCCGGGCAAACACCAGCCGGTGGCGATATTTAAGGATTTGCCGCAGTTGCAGATCACTGATCTGCGCCAGGGTGGCGCCATCGATCACCCGCACCGGATCGGCCATGGGGCTTGTGCCGATCGGACCGGTGGGCTCCAGCAATCCCAGCTGCTGGGCCACCGCCTGGGCGGTGAGGCCATAGTCACCCGTCACCATGGTGACCTTGATGCCGGCTTCCCTGCACTGGCGGATGGCCTGGGGCACCTCCGGCCTAGGGGGGTCGTAGAGGCCCAGGAGCCCCACCAAAATCTGATTGCTCTCCAGGGTGTCGCTGCCACTGTTCTCCCCCACCGGGGCCATGGCCAGGGCGAGCACCCGGTAGCCCTTGGCGGCCATCCGATCGTTCGCGCGTCGCACCTGCTCCCGAGACGCTGCCTGCAGAGGCACCGGCCCGGCGGACATCAGGACGGCGTTGCACTGGGCCAAGATCTCGAGGGGTGCCCCCTTCGTGAGCACCACCCTGCCGGTGGCCGGCCCTGGCGGCAATCCGTGTTCCCCAGGGCGCCAGGCCACCACCACGCTCATGCGGCGGCGGTGGGAATCGAAGGGCACTTCTTGGAGGCGGCCATGGCGCTGGCGCAAGGCCTCCACATCCAAGCCGGCGTCTGCCGCGGCCTGCACGAGGGCCACTTCGGTGGGGTCCCCCACGCTGCTGCCGCCACTCAGACGGGCGTTGTTGCACAGGGCGCTGCCCGCCAGCAGAAAGTTGCGGCGTTCCGGCGTCTCCTCCGGCAGCCACAGCTCCTCCAGTTCCATGCGGTTGCAGGTGAGGGTGCCTGTCTTGTCGCTGCAGATCACGCTCACTGAGCCCAAGGTTTCCACCGCTGAGAGCCGGCGCACCAGGGCCTGTTGCCGGGCCATGCGCTGCACATTGATGGCCAGGGCCAGGGTGACGGTGGGGAGGAGTCCCTCCGGCACGTTGGCCACCAGGATGCCCACGGCAAACACCAGACTTTCCAGGGGGCCCATGCCCACCAGGAGCCAATTCAGGGCAAAGGCCAGCACCCCCATGCTCACCGCCACCAGGGTGATGGTGTGCACGATCTTCCCCACCTGCTGCTCCAGGGTGCTGATCCCCCGGCTGGTGGAGGCGGTGAGGTGGGCCACATGGCCGAATTCCGTCTCCCGGCCCGTGGCATACACCATGGCCTCCCCCCGGCCGCTGGCCACGGTGGTGCCCGCCAGCAGCAGATTGGCGCACTCCGTGGCCGGCAACAGCGTTTGACCGGCCTTAAGGGCCATGGGATCCGCTTGGCGGGGCACGGGTTGGGATTCCCCCGTCAGCACGGAAAGATCGAGCATGAGGGCGGAGCCCTCTATCAGCCGGCAGTCGGCGGGAACCTTCTCCCCCTCCTCCAGCACCACCCGATCACCGGGCACCAGCGCCTCCACCGCGATCGGTTTCAACACCCCATCGCGCCACACCTGGGCCTGACGGGGCAGGGAGCTGGCGAGGGTGGCGAGGGTGCGCTCCGCCTGGAATTCCTGCCAGAAGGAAAAGCAGCCGTTGATCAGCACCACCCCCCAGATCGCCCAACCCAACTGGGGGGTGCCAGCGGCAAAGGCCAGGGCCCCAGCCACCCAGAGCAAAATCGCCATGAAATGGAGCATCTGATCCACCAGGCGCAGCAGCAGCGGCCGCCGCTTCAAATGCGGCAACGTGTTGGCGCCGAAGCGCTCGAGCCTTAACGCGGCCTCCCTTTCCCCTAGACCCTCGGGAGTGGATCGCAGGGCCGCAACCACTTCCTCCCGCGGCAAGGCCCAAATTGGACGCGATGGGGACAGGAGCACCGGCGAGAGGGGCTTTGGCGAACCCCTTCAGGATGGCGCCTCCAGGCACTGAGACACCACCTCACGACTGTTGGTGGAAAGGGGTTCTCCTGCCAGCTGCTGGAGGGCCGCGTGCATCTGCTCCCGCCGCTCGGGCCCGAAGCTGCGCCAGCGGCTGAACACCTTGGCGAGACGGGAGGCGGTGATGGGATTGCGCTGATCGAGCCAGGCGATTTGCTCGGCCAGGAAGCGATAGCCCGATCCGTCACTGGCATGAAACACGGGGGCATTGCCCGCCAGACCTCCCAGCACGGCCCGCACGGCGTTGGGGGCGGTGGGATCAAAGCGTGGGTGGGTCAGAAGGGCAGACACCCGTGCCAACCCGTCAGGGAACGGGGCCCCAGCCTCCAGGGCAAACCAGGCATCCAAAATGACGGGCTTGTGCTGCCAGCGGCGGTAGAAGGCGTCCATCGCTCCCTGCCGTTCGGGTAACGGATGCACCTGGAGGGCCCGCAGGCCGGCTCGCGCGAGGGTCATCGAGGAGCCTTCCACGGCCTCTTGGGCCTCAGCGATGCAGCTCCCATCGCCAGCGGCCACTCCCCAGCTCCAGATCAGGGCGGTGAGTTGCCGGGCACCCACGCCCTCGGGCCAGGGCAGGCTCCAGTCCGGCAGGCACTCCTCCCGGGTCTTCTGAAGGGGGGCGGCCAGGGCCTCCCCAAACCGCTGTTCAAGGGCTCGCAGGCTCCAAAACAACGCCGGCGGGTCGGGCTCGGGGATGTCTT
>JBIIJA010000167.1:0-5278 GCA_044234195.1 Cyanobium sp.
TCAAGCTGCGTGTCGGCTCAGTGTTTCCCGATGATGCCCACGACCAACTCACCATGGATGTGCGGGGCTTGCATCTGCTCTCGGGCCTGCCCCGCACAGTGAATGTGAGGGCTGGGGAGATCCGCGAAGCCATGGCTGAGCCAGCCAATGTGATCGTGGAGGCCGTGCGGCGAACCCTCGAACGCACTCCCCCTGAATTGGCTGCCGACATCGTGGATCGCGGCATCATGATCGCCGGAGGGGGGGCCTTGGTGAAGGGAATCTGTGACCTTTTGAGCCAGGAAACCGGAATCTTGAGCCACGTTGCGGAGGATCCCCTGCTGTGTGTGGTCAGGGGCTGCGGCATGATCCTCGACGATTTCAAACAGTACGAATGGGTGCTTGAAATCCCTGACTACGCCAGGCTAGCCGCCTGATCCATGGCCCCCACCCGTCGGCAACGCCCCGCTGCCATCCGCGCGAGGTTGACGCCATGGCCGCTGTTGGTGTTGCTGTTCCTCCTGTTGTTAGGGGTGCGTCTGAGCAAGGGGGTTCTCATCACCGATGCCTACGCTTTGTTGAGCCTTCCCTTCTGGCCTGGGCCAGCCCAGTCGGAGTGGTTGCGGTCGGCCCAAAGAGTGGAGGATCGGGCCCGGCTTGAGGCCCTTTCGCAAGACAATGCGCGCCTGCGCCAGATGCTCGGGCTGAAGCAAGCCCGCGATGGACAAGGCGATGGACAAACCATCTCTGCACCCGTGATCTCGCGCCAGAGCGCGGGGTGGTGGCAGCAAGTGGTGATCGGGAAAGGGGGACTGGCGGGGGTGCGCGTGGGCCAACCGGTGCTTGCCCCCGGGGGGCTGATCGGCCTGGTGGCCAGTGTCACGCCCGCCACCGCCACCATCACCCTGCTCACGGACCCCTCCAGCCGGGTGGGCGTTTGGCTGAGCCGCACCCAGCACCATGGCCTCCTCTCCGGCGTGGGGACCGCCAGGCCTGTGGTGCGCTTTCTCGACAAGGATCCGGAGGCCCGTCCCGGGGATGTGGTGGTGACCTCCCCTGCCAGCACCCTGGTGCCCCCCAACCTGCCCGTGGGGGTGATTCAGAGCGTGGATGCCAGTGCGGATCCAGCCCCAACCGCTGTCGTCCAGTTGATTGCCCCCCTGCAGGCCGTGGATTGGGTGCAGGTGGTGCGACCTTGATGGAGCTCCTCAACCGTCAGCCCTGGTTTGCGGCCAGCCTCTTGCTGGTGCCTCTGCTGACCCTGGCCGCACCCCCTTGGTTGGCGTTGGCTGGGGTGCCGCCCTGCTGGCCCGTGCTCTGGCTTCTTCCCTGGGCTCTGGCGGATGGGCGTCGATCGGCCCTCCTCTTGGCAGCGATCCTCGCCCTGTTGATGGATGCCCTGCACCCTGCTCCTGTGAGCTGGCTTCCAGGCCTGCTCCTGCTGGCCTGGTGGTGGGGCCCCCTGAGGACCCGCCGCCCTCCCATCGACCGGCCTTTTAGCTTGGGTCTGTTGGCTTTGGGGGGCACCGTGCTTCTCAATGCCACCCTCGTGCTCCAGTGGTTGGCCTGGGGTTGGCGCTTTCCCTTTGGCCAGGGGGCTGGCCGCCCCGATCCGGCGGAGCTGGCCCAACCGGGCTGGACCTGGCAGGATCTCTCCACCTCTGGTCTGCATGTGCTCTTGGCCCAGACCTTGCTGACCACCCTGTTGGCCCCCTTGATTTGCCCCCCTCTGTTGCAGCTGTGGCGACGGGCCCATCCCGGCTGGCGTGGCTGAACCGGGCCCCCTCCTGAATCGCCGTGCGTTCGTGCGCCAACTGGCCCTAGCAGGGGTGGCCCTGGGCAGCGCCTCCTGTGGCCCCCTCACCCGATCGCGCGATCCCCAGTCCCCGGCCATCCTCCAGCTCTGGACCCTGGATCTGGCTCCCAAGTTCACGGCCACCATCGAAGCCGTGCTAGCCGCCTGGGAGCGTCAGCGGTCCCCAGGGAGCCGCCTTGCCGTGCGCTGGAGCGATGTGCCCTGGAGTTCGGTGGAGCGCAAGCTCCTGGCCTCGGTGTATGCCCGCACCGCCCCGGATCTGGTGAATCTCAACCCCATATTCGCCACGGGCCTGGCCAGCAGGGGCGGCCTGCTGGATCTCAATCCCGTTCTTCCTCCTGGATCCTCTGAGGCCTATCTGCCGGGCGTGTGGTCGTCCGGCCAGCTGGGGGGGCAGCAATTCGCCATTCCCTGGTACCTCACCACCCGTTTGACGATGGCCAATCAACGGCTGCTGCGTCAGGCTGGCATCGATGCTCCTCCAAGGCGCTGGCAGGATGTGCCGGCCTATGCCGAGACTATTCGGCGCAAGACCGGCCGCTACGGCCTGTTTGTCACGGTGGTGCCCGAAGACTCGGCCGAGCTCCTGGAATCCCTGGTTCAGATGGGTGTTCGCCTGCTCGACGACCAGAACCAGGCGGCCTTTGTGAGCTCGGCTGGGCGGCAAGCCTTCGCCTTCTGGACGGACCTTTATCGCCAAGGGCTGCTCCCGAGGGAGGTGGTGAGCCAGGGCTATCGGCGGGCGATCGAGCTCTATCAGGCTGGCGATCTGGCCCAGGTGGCCAGCGGCCCCGATTTCCTGCGCAATTTGCAGACCAATGCACCGCGGATTGCCGCCATGAGTGCGCCCTACCCCCCCCTGAGCGGGCCCTCCGGCCACACCAATGTGGCGGTGATGAATCTGGTGGTGCCCAGGGGCAGCGCTGTGGCCCCCGCGGCGGCGGATCTGGCGCTGTTTCTCACCAATGCCACCAATCAGCTGCAGTTTGCTGAAGCGGCGCGGGTGCTGCCGTCTTCCCGGGCTGCCTTGGTGGAGTTGGAGCGGCGGCTGCGGGCCCAGACGCCTGAGGCCCCCCAGGAGCAGCTGGTGCACCAGGCGCGACTGCTGGCGGTGCAGTCGTTGGCGAAGGCGCGGGTGCTTGTGCCTCCCACCCCTGGGCTGAAGCGCCTCCAGACCATCCTCTACACCCAGTTGCAGCAGGCGATGCTGGGGCAGACCTCCAGCGACCAGGCCCTGGAGACGGCTGCACGGGACTGGAACCGCTATGCGGCGGCCCGCTGGCCTTCTGGCGTCTCCTCAGGCAATGGATCGTCTCGCTAGCAGGCCTTCCCAATCGCGTCTGTTTCGGTAGAAATTCTTAAAAATCCCTCGATCCTTGGCTGACCTCACGACTCAGGGGATGACCCCAGGAACGGCTCAAGGGTATGGTTGCGATTCTTCATCAGGCGTCCCGCCCATGAGTCTGGAGGATCGTCCCCAGCCGTCCTCTTCCCCCTCGGTTCCTTCTCGAGAGGTTCCCCAGGATCCCTCCGATGGAGTCCTGCAGGGGGATTCCCCCATTGGGGACCTGGACTCCAATCCCAAGCCCACCCTGCTGGTGGTGGATGACGAGCCCGCCGTACGCCGGGTCCTGGTGATGCGGCTCCAGCTGGCTGGCTACAGGGTGGTCTGCGCGGAAGATGGCGAGGAGGCTTTGGAGCTGTTCCACAAAGAACAGCCTGATCTGGTGGTGTTGGATGTGATGTTGCCCAAGCTGGATGGCTTTGCGGTGTGCCGCCGGCTGCGGGCCGAATCCTGTGTTCCCATCATCTTCCTCTCGGCCCTCGATGCCATCGCTGAGCGGGTCGCTGGCCTCGATCTCGGGGCCGATGATTACCTTCCCAAGCCCTTCAGCCCCAAGGAGCTTGAGGTGCGCATCGCCACCATTCTTCGGCGTGTTGGTCGAGGTTCTGCCACCACCGAGCCCCGGGACGTGCCCGCCGGCAATGGGGTGCTCCGCTTGGGTGATCTGGTGGTGGACACCAACCGCCGCCAGGTCAGCCGGGATGGCCAGCGCATCTCCCTCACCTACACCGAATTCAGCCTGCTCGAACTCCTGTTCCGCGACCCCGGCCGCGTGGTGCCCCGGGCTGAAATCCTCGAACAGCTCTGGGGCTATCCCCCCCGCCGGGCTGCTGACCTGCGGGTGGTGGATGTCTATGTCGCCCGGCTGCGGGGCAAGCTGGAGCCCGATCCCCGCAATCCCGAGCTGATCTTGACGGTGCGGGGAACGGGTTACGCCTCCCAGCGCATGGCCGATGGCCCTCTGGCCGCGGCCGGTTAAGTCAATCGGCCGACCGACGGTCCTTCAGGATGGCAGCCAGTCCTGAATCACCCAGTCCCCCTTGTCGGATCTGCGCGCGACCCGCCTTGAGAAGGCCCGAGCTCTCGAGGCCCATGGCTATCTGCCCTACGCCTACGCCTATGCCCCGAGCCATCGGGCGGCTGAGCTGCAGCAGGCCTACGCCGATCTCCCCAACGGGGAGGAACGGCCTGAGACGGTGTCTTTGGCCGGCAGGCTCCTGGCCCGGCGGGTGATGGGGAAGCTGGCCTTCTTCACCCTGGCCGATGAGAGCGGCACCATCCAGCTCTACATCGAGAAGGCCCACCTGGCGACGGCCCTTCCCGACCAGCCTGACGCCTTCCTCCACCTGACCACCCTCACCGACATTGGGGACTGGATCGGGGTGGAAGGGTGCCTGCGGCGGACCGATCGGGGGGAGCTCTCGGTGAAGGTGGGCGACTGGCGCATGCTCTGCAAGGCCCTCCAGCCCCTGCCGGACAAATGGCACGGCCTGGCCGATGTGGAGAAGCGCTATCGCCAGCGCCATCTGGATCTGATCGTGTCCCCCCACACCCGCGAGACGTTTCGCAAGCGGGCGGTGCTGGTGAGCAGCCTGCGGCGTTGGCTGGATGAGCGGGGTTTTCTGGAGATCGAGACGCCCGTGCTGCAAACCCAGGCCGGAGGGGCGGATGCCCGGCCTTTCGAAACCCACCACAATGCCCTGGATCTGCCGCTCACCCTCCGCATCGCCACCGAACTCCATCTCAAGCGGCTGCTGGTGGGGGGGTTTGAGCGGGTCTATGAGCTGGGCCGGATCTTCCGCAATGAGGGGGTGAGCACCCGCCACAACCCCGAATTCACCTCGGTGGAGATCTACCAGGCCTATGCCGATTACCACACGATGATGGAGCTCACGGAGCAGCTGATCGCCGCCGTGACCCTGGCCGTGTGCGGCGCCACCCTGATCCCCTACCAGGGCAGCACGATCGATCTCACCCCGCCCTGGCGGCGGGAGACTATGCACGAGCTGGTGCGGCAGGCCACCGGCCTGGATTTCGATCAGTTCACGAGCCGTGAGGAGGCGGCAACGGCCCTCTTGGCCGCTGGTTTGGAGGCTCCAGAGGGGGCCGACAGTGTGGGCCGGTTGCTGGTGGAAGCC
>JBIIJA010000168.1:0-5255 GCA_044234195.1 Cyanobium sp.
CCGCGCCGCTTATCAGGTGGAGGGTTGGGACATTGGCCCAAAAACGGTGGCCCTCCAAGTGGCTGCCGTTCAGGTGCTCCCCCTCTCGGTGGGATTGCTGCTACGGCACTGGTTCCCCAAGGTGGCCGACCGCTGGGCTGCTCCCCTTCAGAAGGCAGCCGTTCTGGTGATTTTGATGGTGGTAGGAGTGATTGTGGTCAAGATGTTTCCCATGCTCCTGGCCTTTGCGGGTGAAAACCTCGTGGCCATCGCTGGCATGGGCTTGATGACCGCCATTGCCCTCGCCATTGGCTACGCCCTGGGAGGCAATGGGGTGCAAGAGCGCACCACCACTGCCCTGGTGACCTCTATGCGCAATCCTGGCCTGGCCTTGCTCTTTGCCATCACCCACGGCCGGGAGATTCCTGGAGTGACCTTGGCGATCGTTGCCTATTTGTTGACCACCATCCTCACATCAGTCCCCTTCTTGCGCTGGTCCAAAGCAGGTCGCGATCACTCGCGGCGCTGACGGAGCACGAGATCAATCAACTGCAACACCGAGGCAGCCGCAGCGGCGACATAGGTGAGAGCTGCGGCATCGAGCACTCGCTTGACGCCATCCGCTTCTGCTTGGGTGGACACAATGCCGGTGCTAGTGAGCACAGCCTTGGCACGGTTGGAGGCATTGAATTCCGTGGGCAGGGTGATGAGTTGGAACACCACGACCGCCGCAAAGAGCCCAATGCCAGTCCAGATCAGAACAGGTGCAAAAGAAAGCTGTCGCAGCAGGAGCCCCGCCATGAACGGCAAGAACCACAACATATTGCCCACATTACACAGCGGCACCAAAGCCGAGCGCCAAACGAGAGGGAGGTAGCCCACCTTGTCTTGAATGGCATGGCCGGCTTCATGGGCAGCCACAGCGATGGAAGAGATGGACTGGCCGTCATACACCTGCGGCGAGAGGCGCAGCGCCTTGGCGAGCGGATCGTAATGGTCGGTGAGGAAGCCCTCATGGCGCTCAACCCGGACCCCTTTCACCCCTGCGGTCTGCAGCACCGCCTGGGCCGCCTGGGCACCGCTGTAGCCAGAACGCACGCCAACTTGGGCGAAGCGATGGAATGTGCTTTTCACCCGCCATTGGGCCCAGAGGCTGAACAGCAGGGCAGGAATGGTGAGAACGAGATACTGGAGGTCGAAGAACATGGACGTGAAGCCAAAAAATCCGGCGTCAGATTGGCCGGAAGACGTTGTTGAAAAGATAGGAAGGGTGTTCCCCCTGTGGGTGAGGATGAACCGGGCGGATCTCCGCAAATGGCCCTCATCGCCCAGGCCCAGGCCTGAGCAGGCAATTAGCGGCGCCGCGCCGTGAGGCGACCGACCAGAAAACCCAGGGCAGCGCCCACCAGCAGCCCGGCAAAGGCTCCCTGCAGTCGCAGGAGTTGGCGCCAGAGCAGGGGGTTGACCTGCCAAACGACCGTCGGCAGCAGGGCGAGCCCGGCCAGCACAAGCAAAACCAACCCAATCGTCAGCAACGCTGGCAAAGAGATCACTTGTGCCAGACGGGGGCCTCCCTGACGGAGGGGAGCAGGCGATCGTTTTTTCAGCATCAGGTGGCGAGCAGGGCTTCCACAAACTCAAAGCTATTGAAGGGGCGCAGGTCCCTCAGGCCCTCCCCGGCGCCAATGAAGCGGATGGGCAGGCCCACCTCGCGACACACTGCCAAGGCGACCCCTCCCCTGGAGCTGCCATCCAACTTGGTGATCACGACTCCGGTGAGTCCAGCGGCCTTAGCGAACGCCATCGCTTGGCGCAAGCCATTCTGACCCTGGCTGGCATCGAGCACTAGCAAGGACTCGACGGCCGCCTCGGGGGCCAGCTTGTCGACAATGCGGCGCACCTTGCTGAGCTCCTCCATCAGGTTGTGCTTCGTCTGCAGCCGGCCGGCCGTATCCACCAAGACGAGCTCCGTTCCCTTGGCCTTGGCACTGCTAATGGCGTCGTACACGACGGACGCTGGATCCGCATTGGCACTGGGATTGGAGATCACCGTCACACCGCTGCGCTCTCCCCAGATCCGCACCTGCTCCACGGCCGCCGCCCGGAAGGTATCGGCCGCGGCGATGAGACAGCTGTAGCCGCTGCGCACGGCCAAGTTGGCCAGCTTGCCGAGAGTGGTGGTCTTGCCGACGCCATTGACCCCCACCATCAGCCAAACATTGAGGCGATCCCGCTCTGGAGCCAGGAGCTCTCGCCCGCTGGCCTCAATCGGCTCTTCCAGGAGCTCGCGCAGTTGTTCCTTAAGAAACCGCAGTCCCTCGCTGCCATCGACCACCTCCTGGTTGAGGCGAGCCCGTAGGGCATCGAGCACCTGATCGGTGGCCTGAACGCCCACATCGGCCCGCAGCAGGGTGCTCTCCAAATCGTCGAGCACCTCTGGCGTGAGGGGATCGTCCCCGAGGCGCTCCAGCAGCTGGCTGACAAACCCCTTTCGGGTTTTCTCCATGCCACGCCGCAGCCGGGCCAGCCAATCAATCTCTTCCAGCGACACCTCATCGGCGCGGCGACCCTGTGCCGCCAACACCTCCGCCGACCAGGTGAACGCCTCGTCAAAGTCTCCGAGGGTGGGTTCAGCCTCGTCTGCGCTCGGCTGGGCTGCGGCCGCTGGGGCCGCTGGCGGAGCCTCAGCCGCGGGAGCCATCTCCTGGGTGACGGCCGCCTGCATCAACTCCTGCTGCCGTTGGCGCCGCTCAGCCGCTGCCTGCTCCAAGAGGGAGAGCGGGGGGGCAGAGGGAGCCTCTGTGGAGGGGGCCTCCAGCGTGGCAGGGGACTGCAGGGGAGGAGCCTCTGGAGCAGGAGCCTCCTGGGACAAGGCTTCGGCCGCCGGAGATGGGGGTTCTGTTGGGCGGGCTGCCTGTTGCTCCGCCTTCAGCCGGGCGTAGGCCTCCCGCGCCCAGGCCAGGGCATCCGCATCAATGGCCGTGGAGCCAGAGGCAGCTGGTCCAGCCTGATCGGGCGTCGCTGGAGTCGCGCCCTGGAGGGCATCCGTTGTCTGGGGCGCTGGCTCAGGGGGTGAGTCTTGCTGGAGCCCGTCCCCGTTGGTGTCCTCTGGGGTGGCCTCCTCGGGCGATGGCTCCCCCGCCGCTTCGGGGGCGGCAGGAGGCTCATCCGTTGCCGGCGGCTGAGCCAGCCGACGTTGAAACCAATCAAACACCATGGGGGTTCCATCCTTGCGACGCCATCTTTGCTGCGGCGGTGAAGCGTCCCAGAACGCCGTTGATCATGCGGCGACCCTGTTCGTCGCTGTAGCGGTTTGCCAGTTCCACGGCCTCATTGCAGGCGACAGCTGGCGGTGTCTCAAAGCAGTCGAGATCCACGACCGCCAATCGAAGGATGTCTCGATCAATGCGGGGAAGGCGGCTCAGGCGCCAGCCTTCCATCACCGCATCCAACCGGGCATCAATGCTGTCGCGGTCTCGCAACACGGCTCGGACCCGATCCAAGGCGCCGGAGCGAACGGTGTCCTGATCCGCCAAGAGCAGCATCCGTGGCATCTCCAAGCTGGCGGAGAGGAGATTGAGGGCCTGCTCGCCACTGGCGATGCCCTTCTGCAAATGCTGGCGCACCTTGGGCAGCTGCAACGCTCCGCCGGATTGCAATTCGCTGTCGAGCAAGTCCTGCTGGGCCTGCTGCAAGGCCTCTGCCGACCGTTCCAAGGTGTCGCGCAGGTGTTCCGCGAGGCTGGTGAGGGCCTGATCCAATAGACCCATCAAGGTGACCTTGGAGGGTGCGGGGGCTGCTCCGCGATCAGAGAGCTGGGAGAGGGTGAGCAGGGCCAGCTCCCGGGAAAGACTACGGCTCTGCATCAGGAGAGCTGGGGGGCACGGAGTTGGGCCAGGAGACTGGAAAAACTTTTGGTGGATGGGGCTTCCCGATCATCCGGACTGACGATGCCAGCAGAAATGATGGTACGAAAAGCATCTTCCACGCTGAGGTCAATGTCACGCACGGAACGTTCAGGCACGACCGCATACCAGCCGGTGGTGGGATTGGGAGCAGTGGGAATGAACACGCTCAGCATGGTTTCCTGAAAATCAGACTGGATAGACGCTCCCAAAACGCCTGTGACAAAACCGACGGCATAAAGACCTTCCCGGGGATACTCCACCAGCACAACCCGGCGGAAGCGGGTGGAATTATCCCGCAGAAAGGTTTCCAAAAGTTGCTTGAGGGTTTTATACACCGAACCTGCCAGCGGGATGCGCAACAGGGTGCCTTCTCCAAATTCAAGCAACCAGCGCCCAACGATGTTCCGGGCCATCAAGCCGATCAGAAGAATCCCCAGCAAGGGCACGAGGAGCCCGAGGCTGAGATTGATCAGCTCCTGCAGCAGGGGATGAAGCGTGTTGAAGGGGTTGAACTGCTTCGGAATCGACGTGAGGAAGGCCAGAACGAAGCGGCTCACCGTGGTGGCCAGCCAGATCGTGGTGGCCAGAGGGATCACCACGAGCAAACCGGCGATCAAATCATTCTTCAAATCTTCCTGAAGGCGCGATCCCAAGGGCTGCTGATCAGGTCTGGGACTGGAAGGGACCAAGACCGAAGTCGCAAAAACAGATCTTTAAGGTAACGCTCTCAGACGCCCTTCAAAGCACACTGCCCAGACAGAGCAGGGTGAAGGCCACGATCAGGGTGATCGAACCCAACGATGATCCAAAACGGCGCTGGTTGATGGCCAGCTGGCCCGTTTGCTGGGCCTGCTTGAACTGGTTCTCCATCTGCTGCAGCTGCCGGTCCACAAAAGCCCGGGCCGATTGGAGCTTCTGGGCTTCGGTGGCGCCGGGGGGCACCTGGCCGGCCGCTTCTGCCTGGCGCAACAGCTGCTTGAGCACTTCGGGATTCTTGCTCTGCTCGCGGGCCATCTCCAGCTGGCCCTTTTTGGCGGCAAGTTGTTGCTCGGTTTCGTCCTGCATCAGCCTGTCGCCTCCGAAAACGATGGGCAGAGAAGCCGTGAGCAGCACCGCCATCAACCCGCTCAAAAGGCACACCGTCCAGAGAAGCGGTGAACGGCGCCAGTCGTTGGCATCGTCCAGGCGGCCAGAGACGTACATGAAGAGAAGGCCCACCAGGGCCATCGGAGATTCCTTGATCAGCCGCTCCGCCACCAGTTGGCGGAACGGCTCGGCCTGCCAATCCCAGAGGGCCAGCACGGCGAGCATCTGAAGAAGCGTGAGCACCACCAGAGTGATTCCGATCCAGCGGAGGAGGGGGCTGAA
>JBIIJA010000169.1:0-5252 GCA_044234195.1 Cyanobium sp.
GCCGAGAAAGGAGCGGCCAGCTACCTGCAGCAGTTGGTGCGCTTCGGTTTTTTCCACGCCGATCCCCACCCCGGCAACCTGGCTGTCGCCCCCGATGGCGCCCTCATTTACTACGACTTTGGAATGTTGGGGCAGC
Source organism: Cyanobium sp. (assembly GCA_044234195.1). Lineage (GTDB taxonomy): Bacteria > Cyanobacteriota > Cyanobacteriia > PCC-6307 > Cyanobiaceae > Cyanobium. Next base: position 137 of record JBIIJA010000169.1, read on the forward strand.
TCTCTGAACGGCTGCGCAGCCGCCTGGGTCGGATGGTGCGGGCGGCGGCCACCCGTGATGCGGCGAGCCTGGTGGAGGAACTCCAGCAAGCAGGAGTCATTGCCACCGGCATTGATCCCGGGCCGGTGCGCCGCCTTGTGCGACTGATGCTCAATGAAGCCCTCACCCCGCCCTTCAGCAGCAACATGATCGCCAAGCTCTCAGGCGACCTATACGACCTGGTCTACGGCCAGCCTTTTCGCTTACCGGCGGAACTGATCTTTGTCATGCGCGCCCTCTCCACGTTCGAAGGGGTTGGCCGGAGCCTGGATCCCGGCTTTAGCCTGATGGCTATTGCTCGCCCTTACCTCCTTCCTCTGATGACCTCAAGCGGTCCCGGCCCGAATGCCCTCTTCGGCGAGCTCACCCGTCAGGCTGCAGATGTGGGCACCCGCGCCTTGGGGATTCCCCGTCGATTGGATGAGAGTCTCTCCCGGATTGAACAGGGCGATTTGCAGGTGCAAATTCGCGCCGGAGAAACGGATCGCCTGCTCAGACGTCTGGCACTCGCCCAGCAAAGCGCTGGTCAATCCTTTCTTTTGGGGGGACTCGCCGTGGCCGCTTCCCTGCTAGCAGCCAGCAGTCGACCCGCCCTCACCGCTGTTCCCTTGCTCCTGGGTTTGCCGGTCGGCCTGGGTTGGTTAAAAGTCCAAACAAAACTCAAGCGCGATAGCCGAATCGACCAGCTCCCTGGCCAGATGCCTGGCTCCTAGGTCCATCGGCCCTACGAGCCAAGCTGATCGAATCATTGCCTGGGCTCAAGCGACAGGAGGTTGGGCTTGAGGATTGGGCTCAATTTGGGCATCTGGGGTGAGCTTGTCGATCACCTGAGGGAGATAATTGGCCAGAAGATCAGCGGCCTGATTGGAATCCAAACCAAGGTTCTGGGCAATTTGCTGCACCTGGGCAGAACCCAAAATCTTGTTAATCATATCGGAGGCAATCGCTTTGTTGTCTCCGGTTCCAACCCAGCTGGCAAATACTTCCCCAGCCCCACCAGACTGAAATTTTTGCGCCAGACCGCTGACACCTCCGTTGTCTTTCAGGAACTGGGAAATGACATTGGCTTGTTCTCCCGCCACCTTGCTGACAACAGAATCAATCAAATCGTCCAAAAGGGCCATGAAAGGTCCGGCTCAAAACAAATTGATCCTAGGTGCTGGGACGTGCGCCCAAAGCCCGAGCTAGCCAAAGAGAGGCCAGTCGATCACTCCAACAGCCATCGGCTGAGTCCCCAGGGGCATGGAAACCGTTATGTCCTCCGCGCTCGGTGATCAGCACCTCCGGTAATGTCCCCGCGCCAGGGGTCCCTCTCCGCTGGAGCCTCTCCACCTCCTGAGCCAGGGAGAGGGCAGAGGCGACAGGCACCCAGGGATCATCCTTGGAATGCACCACCAGCAAGGGCGGCAATCCCAGCGGGACCTGGCGCAGCCGTTGGAGAGGGCTACAGGCCTGGTAGTAGGCGAGCACATCAGGAAAGCCCCAGCGAGGGGCGGTGATCAAATCATCAAAGGCTCGGATGGTGTGTGGTCTGCGGGGCCCGATCAGGCCTTGCCGTTCCTCTTCGGAGAGACCATGCGGATCGGCCAGGGTCTGCTGGATGAGTCGGGGCAACAACCAGCTTTGGTACAGACGGTTGCGGGGGTGTTCAAAGCGATCGGCACAGTGCGCCAGATCCAGCGGACTGCTGATACAGACCAACCCATCCAGCAGGGGGATCGGTGAGGAGCGGCTGGCCAACAGGGCATTGAGCAACACCGTGCCCCCCAACGAAAGGCCCACCGCCCCCAAAGGAAGACCCCGACGTCCTGGAGCCAGATCAGCCGCCAGTAGCCTGCATTCGTGCAGAACAGGAAGGAGATCGGCGGCGCAACAGGCCGCATAGGTGCCCCGCGCTAAGGGGCGCCCTGGGCCTGCGCCCCTTAGGTTGAGCCTGAGAACGGCAAAAAAACCTCGATTGAGGGCCCGTCCCAGCCTCCGCTGGCCTTCATCGTCACTCCCCCCCCCCAGCCCGTGGACCACAACCACCAGCCCCCGAGGCTCCCCAACGGTGGGGGGATCGAAGCGGGCCAGCAACCGATCTCCCCCAGGCAGGGAAAACTCCAAGCACTGCCCATGTTCTGGCAGAGGTTTGGGAGCGCGAAGCGTATTACGAACGGTTTGGAGGTCTGGCCCAAGCCAGGGAAAACGCTGGCGAAACGGAGCCAGCTCCAGGGTCTTTAGGAGGGGCTCACACACCAACGGATGCTGGAAGTCAACCTGATCTCAAAGCGTAGGTTCAGGCGGCCACTTTCTGTTTGCCAACGCCAATCGCGCGCAACTCGGAGAGCAAGCTATTCAGCACAGCCTTTGCATCCCCAAACACCATGGCGGTTTGCGGTAGCTCAAAGAGGGCATTGGCAATGCCTGCGTAGCCAGCTCCAAGAGACCGCTTCACCACGAAAATTTGCCGGGCTTGGTCTACTTCCAGCACTGGCATGCCGAACAGGGGACTGCTGGGATCATTTTTGGCCTGGGGATTCACGACATCGTTAGCGCCCAGCACAATCACGACATCTGTGCGGGGAAACTCCGGATTGATGGCATCCATCTCTACAAGCTGCTCATAGGGAACATCTGCCTCCGCCAACAACACGTTCATGTGACCGGGCATGCGGCCCGCCACAGGGTGAATGGCGTAGCTCACCTCCACGCCATGGGCCTCCAGGAGCTTGGCCAGCTCCCGCAGTGAGTGTTGGGCCTGGGCCACGGCTAGGCCGTAGCCGGGCACGAACACGACTCGCTCAGCTTGTTCCAAAGCCATGGCGCATTCCTCGGGGCTACAACTGGTGATGCGGGTGTAGCCCGCCTCACTGCCCCCGCCCCCGACAGATGTGGTCGCCCCTCCAAGGGCACCGCCAAAGAGCACAGACACCAGGGATCTGTTCATGGCGGTGCACATCACCTGGGTGAGGATCAACCCGGCTGCTCCCACCATGGCTCCAGCAACGATGAGCAGCTGACTGCCCACCACGAACCCCGCGGCCGCAGCCGCCACGCCCGAATAGGAGTTGAGGAGAGAAATCACGACCGGCATGTCTGCTCCCCCGATGGGGAGCGTGACGCCAACACCAAGAAGGGTCGCTGCCACCACCTCCACCCAGAGGGCCGGTCCATCGGGGTCGGCGCGCAGCACCACTGCAGCCCCAAGGCACAGCAGGGCCAGGCCAATATTCACCGCATGGCGCAGGGAACTCTGAGTCCAGGCTGGAGTCTCCAACCATCCCTGCAGTTTTGCCATCGCCACGATCGAGCCGCTGAAGGTGATTGCCCCCACGAAGAGGGAGATGGCGATGGAGACCCGCTCCACATCCCCCGCCCCTTTCCCCTGAAACAGGGCTACCCCCAGGGCCACCATCAGAGAGGCCAATCCCCCGCAACCGTTGAACAGTGCCACCGTTTCGGGCATGGCCGTCATCGGCACCTTCATGGCAGTAACGATCCCCGCCAGGCCCCCCAACGCCAAACCAAGGCCAATCCAAAGCCAGGCCGTGGCGGAGGGTTGGGCTTGGACCAGCAGGCCAACCACCGCAAGGGCCATGGCCACTGCGGCCAAGGCATTGGCTGCCCGAGCGGATCGCACTTTCGACAATCCCTTGATCCCCAAAGAGAGCAAGAGCACGGCCACCAAGTCCATGACTTGTGGCAACTGGGACAGAGAGAGGTTCATCAGGAGTTTCCTTTGCGGCGAAACATGGCGAGCATGCGATCGGTCACGAGGAACCCACCGATCACATTGAAAAGGGCAAATCCAAGGGAGAGGGATCCAATCACCAGAAGCGGTGTGTTGCCACCCGCCTGCTGAATCAATGTGAGAGAAGCCAGCATGGTGATTCCGCTAATGGCATTAGCGCCAGACATCAGCGGTGTATGCAAGGTCGGTGGGACCTTGCCGATCAGTTCGAAGCCAAGCAGGCTGCCCAGCAAGAGCACCCAGAGCGATTGGGTCAATGAAGTCATGCGGCCGATCCTGTGGTGATGAGAGGAGCTCCTGTCTGAACCACGTCATCGCGGCGACAGACGCCCTCATGGGTGAGAAGGCATGCCTCCACGATGGGATCTTGGAGATCCAGTCGAAGCCCCTCCTCCTTGGAAATCAGATGGTCGATCAGGGCGGCTACGTTTCGGGCGTAGAGCGCACTGGCGTGGTTGGGAACCGAACTAGGGAGAGCCTCAGCCCCAATTAACCGCACCCCTGAGCGGATCACTGTTTTGCCTGGCACCGTCCCGGCACAGTTGCCCCCTTGGGCAACGGCTAGATCCACAACCACCGAGCCTGGCCGCAGGCGATCGAGCATCTCTTCTGAGATCAGCCTTGGGGCAGGGCGTCCAGGAACCTGGGCGGTGCAGATCACCATGTCTGCCAAGGCCAACTGCTCGGCGAGTTGGTCCCTCTGGGCCGCCAAAAAAGCTTCCGAGGCTTGGGTGGCATAACCACCTTTCTCTGTGGGCAAATCCTGCTCGGTAGGTGGGTCGAGAAAACGTCCACCCAGGGATTCCACCTGTTCCTTGGCAGCGGCCCGCACATCTGAGACATAGACAACCCCTCCGAGCCGTCGTGCCGTTGCCAGGGCTTGCAAACCGGCCACACCAGCTCCGAGGATCAAGACCCTGGCCGGCTGAATCGTGCCTGCTGCAGTCATGAGCATGGGCACGTAGCGGTCGAGCTCAGCGGCGGCCAACAGCACGGCTTTGTAACCAGCGATGTTGGCCTGGGACGACAGGACATCCATCGATTGGGCCCGGCTGATACGAGGGAGAAGCTCGAGCGCAATGGCGGAAACGGAGCGCCGATTGAGAAGTTGGGTGAGTTCGCGGGCCCCATGGGGGGCCAAAAGGCCCACCAAAAGAGTGCCCTCTCTCAAGCGGGCAATCGCGTCTCGCTCAGGAGGCTGAACGCAGAGCACGCCATCGCTGCCCTCCCAGTCGAGCTGGTCAGAGGGGACCACGGAAGCCCCTACAGCGCTGTAGAGAGCATCAGGAAATCCAGCAGCCTCGCCAGCCCCAGACTCCACATGAATCTCGAGGTGATGACTCT
>JBIIJA010000215.1:0-4549 GCA_044234195.1 Cyanobium sp.
CAAGCCGTAGATCCGAATGGGGTTCTGGAGCACAACTTCTGCATCCACCTGGCCGAAACCACCCACATTTGGGTCGTTGCTCAAGGGGGCTCCAGCGTCCACCTTGTCGCCCACCTTCACCACCAGGGAGGGACCAGCAGGCACGGTTTCGTTCACGCTGGTGCCATCGGCCTTGGTGATTTCCACCACTTGGGCTCCCTTATCTGCCTCCGTAATTGAAGCAATCGTGCCAGCAGCCGGGGCAGTGAACACACCGTTGTTGCTCTTTTCACCCGTGGGATACACCTGGCCACGCCCGCGGTTGCCGCCCACATGCAGTTGATATTTGCCGAAGTGGATGCTGCTATCGGTTGCCGGGTCGGGCGAAAGGATGGGGAAGACGATGGTTTGATGCTGCTCCCCTGGCAGCGGACCCACCAGGAGAATATTGGGCTGAGTGTCGCTGTATTGGGTGTAGTAGACACCAGAGGTTTCCTCTTTGAGCTCGTCGCTCAGGCGTTCCGGTGGAGCCAACTTGAAGCCCTCCGGCAGCATCACCACGGCCCCCACATTCAGACCTGTGGGTGTGCCATCCGCGGCCACCTGCTTCACGGCGGCGTCGTAGGGAATCTTGACTTCGGCTTTAAAGACAGTGTCAGGGAACACGGCCTGGGGCACCTCCACGCGGGTGACCTTCTTGGCCAGGTGGCAGTTGGCACACACGAGTTTGCCAGTGGCCTCCCTGGGGCTGGCGTAGTTTTGTTGGGCCCAGAAGGGGTAAGCCCAAGAAGGGCTGGCGCCTCCGAGCAGAATGCCGAAGGCCAGAAGAAGAGAAGAGAGGCTGCCGAAGAGGGCCTGGAGGGGACGACGCATGGATGGAACGGCGGGGGCAGGCAAACGGAGGAGCTGAGAGGGAGGTAAGCCGATTAGGCCCACCAAGGGGAATCGCCGGTTCGGAAGTCGGTTTCCGTCCACTGGCTCACAAACACGGTGTCGTTTTCCACCGAGACGTGGGCCAGCGCCAACGACAGGGGAGCCGGACCACGCACCACTTTGCCTGTGGCGTCGTACTGGCTGCCATGACAGGGGCACATGAACTTGTTGGCCCCGCTATTCCAAGGCACCACACAACCCAAATGGGTGCAAATCGCGTTGATGCCGTAGTTGCCGATCGCCTCAGGGCCGTCCACGATCAAATAGGTGGGATCCCCTTTCAGACCCTGCACCAGGCTGCGGTCGCCCTCTTTGTGGGTGGAGAGCCAACCCGTTGCTGTGACGGTGTTGCCCAGCTCGTCTTTGGCCGTGGTGCCACCACCGGACCCTGCCGCCTTGGGGGGGATGAAATACCGGACCACCGGATAGAGGGCGCCAAGAGTCACCCCGGTGATTGTGCCGAAAGTGAGCAAATTCATGAATTGCCGGCGGCCCATGCCGGGCACGTCAGCGGCGGAGGAAGCTGCAGGAAATTGCGTCATATGGCAAGTCCGGGAGTCGACGGGCGGCGCCTGGCCATTATGAACTGCGCCAGGTCCCAGCCGGGAGCAGGAGGCTGGCTCCGATGGAAGGCTTCACGTTTGCGAGGCTAGTCGCAGGGTTGCTCGCTGGGGTGGCGGTGAGCTCCGAGCAGCCCTCTCAAGCCCCACAATGGTGAGATCTGCCTGCTTTCCATGGCCGAGCCGGAGGTTGCCCTCAGCGCCCCGGAGCTGATTGGACTCTTGCGGCAACGCTGGCAGGCGTCCTACGACCTAAGACTGGTGCAGCGCCAAGGTCGATTGTATTTCCAGGTCATGTGGGGCCATCTGGAGCAGCAGTCCTTTCCGATGACAGCGGAGGCTTACGAAGAACGGGTCGCTGAAGTGGCGGCCACATTGAATGAAATGGGAGCGGCCGCCCAGGTGAGGGAATGGCTCACCCAGACCCGGGATCGTCCAAGGATCGGCAAAGCGCTCTCACTGGCCCTGGAGACAGAAGGGAACAGGATGGTGGAATTTCTTTTGTGACTTCTGAACTGGCAAGAGATCTCTTCAGATGGACCGTTTCCCCGCCTGGCTGACGGCCACAAGCAACACCCCAAGCAAGTAGAGCGCTGTGATCGCTCCAGAGAGCAGCAGCATGGTGATCGGATCGGTGGACGGGGTGAGCACAGCTCCTGCCAGGGCGCTCACCAACACCACCCAGCGCCAGGCCGCCAACATGCTTGAAGCATTGATCAGGCCCAAGGCACCCAGCACAAGCTGCAACACCGGGAGCTGGAACGCCAGCGCCGTGGCCACCATCAGCAAGAGGACGAAATCGAGATAGCGCTCGATGGACCAGAGGGGCTCGACCACATCGGCGCCATAGCTCACGAGAAACCGCAGGGCAGCGGGCACCAGTGCCCACCAGGCGAAGGCCAGGCCAGCAAAAAACAGCACGCTGGAGGCGGCCACCGCTGGAGCCAGCAGGCGTCGCTCCCGGCGGGTGAGGCCTGGCAGCACAAAGGCCAACCCCTCAAACAGCCACCAGGGCAAGGCCAGCACCAGTCCCGCGTAGCCGGCCACCTTGAGCGACACCAGAAGGAATTCACCGGGTGCCAGTTGCAAAAAGTGAATCCCCTGGGCGGGCTGCTCCAGCAGTTTCACCAAGGGGCGCACCACCAGCAGCGCACCAGCCGCGGCCACAAGGAGCACCAACAGGCCCCTGAGGATGCGCCGACGCAACTCCTCAAGATGCTCCACCAGGCTCATTTCCACCTCCCCTGGGAATTCATCGTCAAAGCCGATGGTCCCAGGGGAGATGGGCAGGGGGGAGCCCGGGGATGGGGGCTCCGCAGAGGGGGTGAGGGGAGTGGCTTCAGGCATGGATGTCACCCGCAGAGCTTAGGAAGCGCCCAACAAAAGCCGGGCCCGCTCGGGCTGACCCCAGAGAATCTCGCCCCCCCGATGGCGCACCGTGCCGGCCGCGCTGCCCGGGAGCCTCTGCAGGCCCTCGGTCGGCACCATCACCACAGGCACCCGGGCATTCCCCCTGCCACGGCTGAAATGGGCTGCCAAATCAGCTGCGGCCCCCACATCAGCTGCGGCGGCTGGGCCCTCGGAGGCCTTCAGCACCACATGGCTGCCCGGCACCTCCTGGGCGTGAAACCACAGATCGCCGCGGCGAGCTTGCCGCAGGCTGATCCAATCGTTTTGGCGGTGGTTGCGACCCACCTGAAGGCGAAGGCCAGACGGGGAACGCAGCTCCAGGGGCTGGAGCGATGTCCCTTCAGCGCCCCCACGGGGCCGCTGTCGTGCCCCCCCTGGGCGCGAGGTGGACTTGGCTCTGGGCAGCACAGGTTGGAGATCCTCCTCCAGGGCGGCCAGCTGATCGGCCTGATCGGCCTGATCCACATACACCAGCGCCTCCTCCAGCCAGGCCTGCCGCTGCCGGTGGGCCTCCAGCCGTGGGGTGATGGCCGCCACGGAACGGCGCAGCTTGCGTGCGCGTTTGTAAAGCGTTTGGGCCTCCTGAATCTGCTCCTTGCTGGGGGCGCGCCGGCAGAGAAGGGCATCGGCCTGGAGCTGGAGCTGATCACTGCCGGCAGCCGCAGCCAAAAGGGCTTCCTGCTCTTGAACCTGCCGACGTTCCCGCTCCTGGAGCCCCTCAAGACGGTGTTGCAGGGCTGTCCGCTGCTGGCTCAAGCGGCAGGCCGCCAACCAGGCCTGGGTGGCGCTGGCCAATTCCCTATGGATCGCCAGCGCGGCTCCTGGGGCCTTTCCCCCCCCAGGAGCCTGCCAGCAGCTGTACCTCCCCTCACACGACCAGCTCAAGGCAAAGCGCTCCTCTTCCACCGCCTGGAGCCAGGACTGCCACCGCTGCCACAGCTGGCCCCATTGCTCGGCAGCAAGCTGGCTCACCGGCTGATCTCCCAGCAGAGCAGCCCCCCCTTCAGCTGGGGGCTCCAGAAGCTGACGCACCAGCGCCGGGCTCACCCCTTGATAGGCCTCCATCAGGGCCTCCGCCAAGGGTTGGGGAACGGCAAGAAGGCGGCGTTGCCAACGCTCGAAGGGTTCCTCCCTGCGGGGGGGTTCCCCCCGCAGGGGCGGTGGTGGGGAATAAAGATCCCCCGTGCCGATGGGTCGCCATCGCGACTGCTCAGGCCGCACCTGGCGGGCCAGGGCGATCACCTGGCGCTGACCATTCAGCAGAAACAGGTTGCTGTGGCGTCCCATCAGCTCCAGCACCAGTTGCCGCTGGAGCGGTTCCCCTGGACGCTCCGCAAAATCAAGACTGACCACCCGCTCCCATCCCTGCTGGCCGATGGCCACCAATGCGAGGCCACGGAGCCCGTGCTGGAGCTGGCGGGCCAGGGTGCTCCCTTCCCCCTGCCGGGCGGGGGGAGGAATCGCGAGCAGGCGGGGTGCTTCGGCCATCCAGCTGAGTTCGAGCCACTGCACCCCCTGGAGATGGCGCAGGGCCAACTGCAGCGTTTGGCCATCGCTCTGCTGCGCCTTCTCGAAACGGCTGGGCACCAGGGCGCACCGAAGCTCCACCACGAGGGCACGCAGGGTGGTGGCATCGATGGGCTGAAGACGAGGGGCGGGCACAGGTT
>JBIIJA010000171.1:0-5228 GCA_044234195.1 Cyanobium sp.
GTAGGGGGCTGACACCGTCATCCGCAAAACACCTGCGAGTTAAGGGCACCCTAGCCGGGGCTCGCTGGGGGTTGCTCAGCGGAGGCGATGGGTTTCCCCCCTCCCTTGAGTCCTGCCCGCTCCACGGGATCCCGGGGACGGTCTTTCTCCTGGCGGGCGAACACCATTCTTCCGGTGGGCGTTTGCAAGGCACCCGTGACGGTCACCAAGAGGCGCTCCCCGATGCGTTTGCGGGCCTCCTCCACCACCACCATGGTGCCGTCCTCCAAATAGCCCACGCCCTGATCGGCTTCCTTGCCCTCCCGCACGATCTTCAACTGCAAGGAATCTCCAGGCTGCACTTCTGGACGCAGGGCGATGACCAGCTCACTGAGGTTGAGCACCCGGAGCTCCTTCAGACCGGCCACCTGGGCGAGGTTGTAGTCCGCCGTCAGCAAGGTGCCCCCTGTATCGGCCGTGAGCTGGAGGAGCTTTTCATCCACCCCCGTGCCTTCGTAGCGCGTGCTGTTGATCACCATCCGCCGGCCATACTCCTCCCGCAGGCTCCCTAGCAACTTCAGCCCACGCCGGCCTTTGCCCCGTTTCTCAGCATTGCTGGAATCGGCCAGCGCCTGCAATTCGTCAATCACGGCCTGGGCCACGATCACCTGGCCCTCCAGCAGGCCGGAGGAGAGCAGGCCCTGGATGCGCCCATCAATGATCACGCTGGTGTCGAGGATCTTGGCCGTGGCCGGCTGAAGCACTCCTTCGGCCACCAGAAGGGCCTCGGTGCTGGAGGGGTTGAACAGGCGCAGGAGGGTGCGCCCGTGCACCTCGGCCAGGTTGTAACCGAGCACGCCAAAAAACACATTGCTCAACACCGCCGCCAGGGGCTTCACGAGCACCACTTCCCAGGGGAGAGGCAAAAGCAGGATCGGAGCCAACAGGAGGTTGGCCACCAGCAGGCCCAGAATCAAGCCCACCGCCCGGCTGATGAGCAGATCCGTGGGCATGCTCCGCACCTGATTCATCAGGCGCCGCCTCAGCTGCTGAAAGAAAAAACCCGCCAGCAGGCCAAAGAAGGCTCCAAAGCCCCCCAGCACCCAGCGCAGGCCCTCCATGTTGGTGACCTGGAGCAGCAGACGCTCGGGCAACAGATCTACCCCGAGCCAACCGGTGGCGGCCCCGGAAAGAAGAAACAGCAGCAGGATGAGGAGGTTCACCATGGCGACTGTGCGCGGCCGCCTGTTGCATCAGCCCCGAAGCATGCCTGATCTTCGACGATTTGCCAGGAAGGGGTAACCGCTCGTGACGCTTTCCCCTCCCCGGGCCGCCTATCTGCACATCCCGTTCTGTTTGCGGCGTTGCTTTTACTGCGATTTCCCCGTGGTTCCCCTTGGGGACAAGGCCGATGGCAGCCGAAACCCTGGCATCGCAAGCTATCTGGCCCTGCTGGAGCGGGAGATCGCCACCAGCGCCGATGGGCCACCCCTCTCGACGGTGTATTTGGGTGGTGGCACCCCGTCCTTGCTCACCGCGGTCCAGGTGGAGGGCCTGTTGGGGGCATTGCGCACGCGCTACGGCATCGCTCCCGGGGCCGAAATCACCCTCGAGATGGATCCCGCCACCTTTGACCACGACCGCCTGCAGGCCCTGCTGCGTTGCGGCGTCAATCGGGTCAGCCTGGGGGGGCAGAGCTTTGACGATGCCGTCCTGCAGGGGTTGGGTCGCCACCATCGAGGGCACCATCTGGTGGAGGCGGCAGGGTGGCTGGGGGATGCCTGGAAGGAGGGGCTCCTGCGCAGTTGGAGCCTGGATCTGATCCAGGGCCTTCCCTCCCTGCCCGGGGGGCCCGCGGTGCAGTCCCCCCATGCCTGGAGAGCCCACTGGGGGCATCAGCTGGATCAGGCGCTGGAGCTCAAGCCTCCGCACCTTTCGATCTACGACCTGAGCATTGAACCGGGCACGGTCTTCGCCCGGCGCCTTGAGCAGGGCAAGCTGGAGCTGCCGGAGGACGAGCTGGCCGCTGATGCGATGGATCTCACCGCCCGGCGGCTGCGGAAGGCGGGCTATGGCCGCTATGAGATCTCGAACTACGCCCTCCCCGGCCATGCCAGCCGCCACAACCGGGTGTACTGGAGTGGGGCCGGCTGGTGGGGCTTTGGCATGGGGGCAACAGGGGCTCCGTTTGGCCATCGATGGGCCAAGCCACGCACCAGGGAGGGGTATGGGCATTGGCTGAGGGAACGCTCCCCTGATCCCGCGGAGACGGTCAGACCCTTCCCCCTCGACGAACAGGTCATGGTGGGCTTACGGCGCCGGGAGGGTGTGAACCTGAGCCGGCTTCTGGAGGCCCATGGCTGCCCTTTGGAGGCCCTGGAGTCCCTGCGGGCCCACCTTGCCCCCTGGGTTGGGGGCCGCTGGTTGGTGATCGAAGGGGAGCGCTGGCGCCTCTCGGATCCTGAAGGGCTGGCCCTCAGCAACTCGGTGCTGCGGGACTTTCTGGCGTGGTGGCTGGAGCAGCCCGCCTCGCGGGAGTGTGCTGCAGACCGATCCACCCCCGCAGAGCCTCGATCGCCATCCCCCGGCCGTCCAATAGGGGCGGGGCAAACGGGGGCTGACGCTCCGTCAATCCCAGCAAATCGGCCGTGACCCGCACTTGGCCATCACACCAATCACCCGCGCCAATCCCGATCACAGGGATGGAGAGACGCCCGCAAAGCTCTGTGGCGAGCGCCTCGGGCACATGCTCCACCACTAGGGCAAAACACCCCCGGGCTTCCAGGGCAAGAGCCTGCTGCTGCAGGCGCTCCTGGGCGAGGGGATCGGTGGCCTGGCGCCGCAAGCCCAGGCGATGCACCGATTGGGGCGTCAGGCCCAAATGCCCCATGACCGGGATCCCCATGCGCACCATGCGATCAATCGCCGCCAACGTTTCCGGCTCCGCGCCCTCCAGCTTCACCGCCTTTGCCGGGCTGTCCTTCAACACCTTGCCAGCGGCCGCCATGGCGTCATCCAGGCTGCACTGATAGCTGAGAAAGGGGAGATCGCAGATCACGAGAGGCGCCTCCCCCCCCACCCGGCGCAACCCCCGACCCACCGCCCGGCAGTGCTGCAACATCTCCTCGAGGGTGACCGGCAGGGTGGTGGGGTGGCCTAGGGCTGTCATGGCCAGGGAATCTCCCACCAACACGGCATCGGCTCCGGCCTCGCTCACAATGGCCGCTGACAGCGCATCCCAAGCGGTCAAAATCGTGATGGGCAGACCAGCCTGTTTGCGGAGCAGAAGATCGCCGGGGCGTTGGGGCAAGGTGAAAGGCGGGGAGAGAGCAAAGCCTATTGGGCAAAAGGCTAAGATTGGCCTGGCCCGGATCCACGCGGCCAAGACGCCTAAACCTGGTCAGGACCGGAAGGTAGCAGCCATACGGGATGCTCTTGGCAGGCGTGGTCTCCGGGTCACCCCTCTGATTCCAGGCGGGCCTGCCTGTTGACTAAGAAGGGCGGAATTTTTGCTCCCCGCTCCAGAGGTGCTTGATCCTCCAGGTTGGATGTGAAAGCGGAGGCTGAGCGTTCGGGACGGTAGGCCCCACCACTCTCAAAGCCCGTGGCGATCACGGTGACGTGAATCTCACCCTCCAACTGCTCGTCCACCACGGCCCCAACAATGATGTTGGCATCAGGATCGACAACGTCATAGATCACTTCAGAGGCTGTGGTCATATCTTCTAAGGTCATATCTTTGCCGCCTGAGATATTGATGATGCAGCCTTTGGCTCCATCAATGCGGGCTGATTCCAGCAGGGGGCTGCTCATGGCGGCCTGGGCCGCCTCGCTCGCTCGCGAGCGCCCTGAGCCGACGCCAATGCCCAGCAGCGCGGTGCCCGCATCGGCCATCACGGAACGCACATCGGCAAAGTCCACATTCACCAAACCCGCCTTGGTGATGATTTCGGTGATGCCTTTCACCGCCATGCGCAAAACGTCATCCGCCGCTCGGAAGGCCTCTTGCAGGGGGGCCCCAGCGATGGCATCCCGCAGACGATCGTTGGGGATCACGATCAAGGTGTCCACGTGCTGCGCGAGCTGGGCAATTCCCTCCTCGGCCTGCCGCAGCCTCTTCCTGCCTTCAAAACCAAAGGGCTTGGTGACGATCCCCACCGTCAGGGCCCCGCAATCTTTAGCCACCTCCGCCAAGATTGGCGCCGCCCCGGTTCCTGTGCCTCCACCCATCCCAGCGGCGATGAACACCATGTCCGCTCCCTCCACGGATCTCTGCAAATCAGCCCGGGATTCTTCCGCTGCCTTTTGGCCAATCAAAGGATTGCCGCCTGCTCCCAACCCACTTGTGAGGGTTTGACCCAGCTGGATGCGTTGGGGAGCTGCCGATTGCAGCAGCGCTTGAGCATCGGTGTTCAACACCCAAAAACCAATTCCCTGCATCTCAGCGGCAATCATGCGGTTCACCGCATTGCTGCCCCCCCCGCCCACGCCAATGACCTCAATGCGGGCTGTTTGGCTAGGAATGATCCCATTGGCGGAGGGAGTGCTCTGGCTCATCTGATGCGGAAACGATGACGTAGGGAGAAGGTCGCGTGGCACGACTCCACCTGAAGAGGACATCATCGCCTGTGGCGAGGGAGCAGGGGTGGCCTCAGGAGGGGTGGCGCCGTTGCTGGGTGGCTGCATTATGTCTTCAGAAGAGACTCCCGTCGGTCACGGGAGCGAGTACCTTCCCCCGGATCATCCTCCTACGCAATCCCTTGTGTGGAATGGCTGGCAGATCCTAGGGTTGGGGTCTGCTGGAGGGTGGGACCCGAGGGGAGGGGCCATTGGCAGTGGTGGCGGAAGCCCCCGGAAGACTAAGTTCTGGCTGTTCTGGATCCGTTAGGTCGATGCTCAAGGGGCGCTTTCCAGCGAGGCGAGTGGGCAGGGTTTGATTGAGGTGAGCCACCACTTTGAGGCGCCGATCCAACAGGGAATCGGATGGACCCAGGCGGAGGGCTCCCAATTCCTGGGTGGTGATCCACATCGCTCCATCGGGTTCAAAGCGGATTTCCCGCAAACCTGGGCCAATCTCCTGACGGACAGCTAACACTTTCGCCAGGGCGGGCCGATGGCGCTCATTCCAGCCCACAACCTGGATGGAAGCCTTGTTCCCCATTCGCACCCGGGTGAGGGAATCGGTGTGGATCCAGTTGCCGGTGCGATCGACAAAACCCGCCTCGGATCCCTGGGGCGTGCGCCGTTGA
>JBIIJA010000173.1:0-5198 GCA_044234195.1 Cyanobium sp.
TTCACTTTGGCGGGCAGCTTCTCATCTCCGGTGATCTGCTCAGCAGCAGCCTGAAGCATGTCCTCAGCAGCCTTGCCGGTTGCTTTGATGTTGTCGCTAAGGCCCATGGCAGAAGAAGCAGAGAAAGTAAGAAAGAAGTGCTGGAAGCACTCACCTATTCAACTTAGCCAGGGATGGGCCCTCGCCCGGAGTCACCACCCCAATGCCCTGGCCTCTTACCAGGCGCGATGCCGGTTTGAAGCAGCGACATGCCGCCAAGGCGGCGCTCTTGGTAGAACGGAGGTTCACAGCCTGCTGGTGCGATGAGAAGACTCCATGAACTCGCGTTCTGCCTGGCCTGTGGCATGACCCTCTCCCTCGTCTCGAGCCTTGACAGCTGGGCTCGACCGAATCCCGGCGGCCTTGGCGGTCCCGCCTCCGGGGCGGGAGTGGCTCCCGGCGCCGGCTTCGGGGCAGCAGGGGTCGGTGCGGGCGGCCTCGGTGGTCCCGCCTCCGGCGCTGGGGTTCTTCCCGGTGCTGGCGTGGGCGAACCCGGCGTTGGGGTGGAAGCACGTCCTCGGGCCAATCCCGGCGGCCTCGGAGGCCCTGCCTCCGGTGCGGGCGTGCGTCCAGGGGCGGGCATCGGGGCACCCGGCGCCGGCCTCTATCGGTAGCGCTCAGCAGACAGAGGAGCGGGGGGGGATCAGCCTCTCTTCGCGCCGTTTGCGCACATCCTTGGCAATCGTGTACCGGAAGCCCTACCACTGCTCGTTGCTCAGTCCACCTCCCCGACGGGGGCCTTCGCACTCTTCGCTGTCGTGGGCGAGCTCTTAGTAGCGCTCTCGCCGGATGGGTTGCACTTGTTTGAGATCGGCCCCACTGACGCTGAAGCAAGGGTGGCTAAAAACTCCCCTGAGTTGGCAGCGCCGGAATCGCTTGCTCCCTGTTGCGTCCCCATCGTCAACAGGCACGAGCAAACCGGTGATCAACGGCTTTATAAATTAAAACATCCATTGACCGCGAGTAAAATAACGCTGCTGAGACTCGACTCGCCGCTAGCAACAGTGCCAGCAATGATTCCTTGGCATTCGGCAATTTTGGTGGCCTTGTGCCTAAAGATTTCAAAGCTCTGCAACATTTGCTGAGGCGACTGATTTGCTGAGGCGCCTGTTCTATGGGACAAAATCCGTTTTTTGAGCCTGATATGGCTTCGAGTCTTCATCCCATAGTGGCACTAGCGCACAATTTTCTATGCCTGACACCTCGAGGCGATCAGTTGATCTAAGATTGTCAGTTAGGGGAATTCGATGTGGAATTGTCGTGTCAGAAGACGACGGTTGATCGGGCGGATGGGCATTCAGCCGAAGGGGCTAATCCCGAATCAATGAGCGTTCTGATTAGCAAAGAAGTTAGCCATTTCTTCGGCGGCCTGCCTCTTTTTGAGCACCCAGAGCACGAATTCAATATTTTGGCCTCCCCTGATCGAAGCCAGCTCAGACATGGAAAGGGGCACGCCCTGATCGCCGTGTTGGCTGGAAGTGTGAGTGCTATCCATTGTTTGTCAGCGGGTGATGACTGAGAGTGTTGTGGTTGAACAGTTGAGGAACGGGTTGAGAACCAGGGGATAGGATGACTTCAAGGATTAAGCCTTGTTGCCCATATCCACTTTTTTGGCCACCCTTCTTTGTGGCCTCTATCAGTTTGGCATTTTCCTGCCGACTCTGATTGCTTGATCGCGGCGGCACGTCATGAAGCTTCACAGAGCTAGCGCCTTTCACGATTTCCAATCAACTTCACGATTTCCAATCAATAGGTATCAGCAGCGAGTGATCTCGGCAGACCCGGCTCTCCTTTGGCCGGTGGGAAAGGCTCAAAATCAGCTCTTCCGGAGGCGATGGCGCAGCAGCTTTTCCATTTCCTGTGCCAGGTCGTTTCGTTTTCAGTTCAGGTAGGGGAGGGCGTCAACAGCCAGCGGTTCACCATGGGTTGATGCCGTCGACAGCACGGGCAGAGATTGACGAGCGTTTGCAACCATCGTGGAATAGTTCCAGAGCTTCTGCACGATGCGGTTGGCTTCAGTGCTCATGGGGAGGGGTGGTCAGTAGTGATAGCGGAGCTGAGCAATCAGCAGGCTGTCGCCATCCACCTTGTAGACCATTCGGTGTTCATTGTTGATGCGCCGCGACCAGTAGCCGGAGAGGGCATTGCGGAGGGGTTCGGGCTTGCCGATGCCTTCCAAGGGGGTGCGGCTGGCTTCCTTGATCAAGAGATGGATCCGCTTGGTGAGCTTGGGGTCCGTGGCGTGCCAGTGCAAGTAATCCTCCCAGGCTTGTTCCGCAAACACCAGCTTCATCCCAGCAAGTCATGCTCCTGACCTCCCCCAGCGTTCAGGCTGTCGATGGCGTCCATCAGGCGACGGGCATTGGCGGGGGTGCGGAGGAGATAGGCGGTTTCCTCCAACGCCTTGAAGTCGTCCAGCGACACCATCACAACCGATGGCTCACCATTGCGCGTGATGATCATCGGCTCGTGGTCAGCACAGACACGCTTCATGGTCTGCGCCAGGTTGGCCCGGGCGGCCGTGTAGGAAATGGCGTCCATGGCACGCTGACATGATCTGTACAGGATAGCGTACAGACGATCTTCGCGTCACGAAACACAGGCGCAGCAAACACCTGCGCCTGGCGAGGCCCAGCCAGGATGGGGGCCGGTGCCCTCAGAGCTCGTCTTCCACTTCCGCCTTGATCGTGCAGTCGCTGGTGGGATAGCTCGCGCACAGCAAAACGAAGCTTTCGCCTATCTGCTTGTCGTCCAGGAAGCTCTGATGCGACTGGTCGGCGCTGCCGCTGCGAATCTTGCCCGAGCAGGTGCTGCAGGCTCCGGCGCGGCAGGAAGAGGGAAGCTCGACACCCGCCGCCTTGGCGGCATCCAGAATGTACGTGTCGGTGTGGCAGCTGAAACCTTCCAGCCTTCGATGGTGATCGAGAGGCTTTCGGCCATGGGGAATCCGATCGGTGCCCCTGTTTATTGCCAGCATCCGGCCGCTGACATCTTATCCGGCCTGGCCGGTGACGATCTGCTGGATGGCCGTGATGGCGATGACCAGCTTGACGGCGGCGATGGTCAGGACACCCTGATCGGGGGTTCAGGCAATGACCTTCTGCAAGGTGGGGCCGGTGACGACACCGCACCTTTGGGTCGGAGCCCGGCGGCGTGCGTGTGGATCTCTTGCTCGCAGGTGCTCAGTACACGATTTCGGCGGGGCCGTCACCGATACGATTGCGCCGATCGGTTCAACTACCGCAGTGAAGCGGAAGCTGGCAATGATGTGGAGGGTCGTGACTGGATCCTCGTCTTCCAGAAGGAGGACCGCGTCGATCTGCGTGCCATCGATGCAAATCCCAGTCGATCCGGCGATCAGGTCTTCAGCTGGATCGGCACCAATGCGTTCAGGAGTCTCGGCCAGTTGCGCTACACGCTACTTAATGGTGTCGGTCTTCTGGAGGGGAATATCATCGGCAACAGTGTGGCTGAATTCCAGAGTGCTATCCAGCACCAGCCATCGCTTCAGCGCCGTGCCGATGGCGGCTGAGTTCGGCTGCTTCCGCCGTCAGCACTTCCTCCAGTGGTTGCCGCGCCGCTCCCCACAGCTGCCGGTTGCCCTGTAACCACTGACAGAAGCGCTCGCATTCCACGAAGCTGTAGCGATAGCCCCAGGGATGCTCCTGCCAGTAGCTCGCCAGCACTGTTTCCAGTCCGCTGCCGAAGGCATCGAGGGTTCTGGGTAGATTCAGGATCAACGGCACCACGCGGTTGATGCGGTAAAGGCTGCAGGCTCCCTGCATGCCTGGATGCTTCACCATAGCCAGCAGTTGCCTGCTCTCCCGATCGCTGAGCACATAGCGCTCCTGAAGCAGATCCGGATTCGTCAGTACGGCCCGGCAGAGATCGGGTGAAGCGGTGAGCTCCGCTGTGGCCCTCTGCAGATCGATCAACATGGCTTGCCTCCTCAGGGGGTGAGTGATGTCACGCGGCAGCCTGCCGCGAGCTGATGCATGTGCTCCAGCTCGCCGCGGATACCGGCGATGCCGAAGTCATCGAAGTAGGTGTCGTTGAACTCAAAGGTGATCGCCCGTAGATTCGTGCAGCGCGGCAGATAATCAGCCGCCATCTCCCATACCTCCGGCGGTGTCAGCCGGGAGTGGCTGTCCATGTAGAAGCCATGGATCTCCTCTCCCCCTGCCAGATGCACCTCCTCCACCGCCAGCGGATCGAGGCGCGAGAGGTACTCCTCCATGCTCATGCCGCCATTGCGGCTGCTCACCAGGAGGTTGTGCAGATCCAGCAGCACGCCGCAATGACCGGCGTGGTGAAGCCGATTGAGGAATTCCGGTTCCTCCATCTCCATCTCCTCCAGCGGCGTGAGGATCGCCGGGTTTTCCAGCAGCAGCCGCCGTTGGCAGCGCTGCCCCACCTGCTGCAGCTTCTCGCCCAGCAACCGCAGCAGTTCTTCGTCGTAGCTGACCGGCAGGGCGATGCTCGCATCGGCGTGGGGTTCGCCATGGCCAGGCACCGCCAGCAGGTTTAGGTGTTCGCTGATCCAGTCGAAACCGCCCAGCGGATCGCCCACCTGCTGAATCGCTGCCAACAGCTCCAGGTCCACAGGCTCGGCGCTCGGCAACGACAGACTGAAGGCATGGGCGCTGATCGGTCGACCCTGGCAGAGAATCGCCAGCACATCGAGCATCGGCTGGGCCATCACAAAGCGCGGCTCATGGTTCGACTGGGGTCCCAGGTCATAAAAGAACTGGCCGGGATTGATCGCCAGATAGTCGACCAGGCTGGCCAGTTCCGCCATCACGGTGGGCGTGGTGGCATTCACCAGCAGACCGACGCTGGGATGATGCGTTGTCATGGCTTGCAGAGGCGAAGGAATACCGTGCCCTCCGCAGAGGGCACGGAAGGGAGCTCAGCGAATCACGCTGACCGGCTGGCTCAGGTTGCCGATGCCCTGATTGATCACGGGATTGATCACCTGCGACAGCGGCGAGCTGGGCAGCAGATTGCGGGGAATGCCCTGGCCGCAGTAGATGAAGGGATGTTTGAGGATCGAAGTCAGACCACCGCTGATCTGTTCGAGTTCAGCGCTGGGCAGTTCAGCGGCTTTAGCCTGTGCCGTTACCTTGGCTTGTGTGTTGGTCATGGGACACCTCTGGGAA
>JBIIJA010000427.1:0-4786 GCA_044234195.1 Cyanobium sp.
TCGATAAAAGCAGGTGATTGGAATTCTCTTCGATGAGGCGTTTCAATCCCTCGATCGAGATGGTTGAGAAGAGGAGTAGCCACATGATGCCAAAAAGCAGCGAAATGTTTCCCCTGCGCATTCTTTTTTTTCGTTTAAGAGGTCGCTGAATTTCTGGATGGTGTTTGCGATAGTCAAGTGGTCGATCATTCTTATAGGTTTGGTCCCACCATTTGCCAAGATGAACCAACTGTTTTTGCGCGTCCCCGATCACTCTATAGATGTCATAACAGGTGACAATGCCAATGAGGCTGATGATGATCGTCAGGATGGTCCTTTCGGCTTCGTCCTGATGCTCGTAGATGGCTGCAAAGGCCGTGAATAGAGCTGCTTGAGAGAGGAGGAGCCAGGTCAATCGATTATTGACGAGCGTGTTTTCATGTTCGATGGATCCACGCACTCGTTTCCAGTCGGCCATCTCTTTGTCCTTGGACTCGTCATATCTGATTAGCTCCATTTGTCGGAAGTAGAGGTCGAGCGTCCTCTGACTTCTCTCGTCGTCTTTCCAGAATTGTTCGTTGTTTGTGATGTGATCAACGAGCAAACTTCTCAGGGATTGCTGGTTTTGGCTGTCAAGAATCCTTATTCTTAAGTCGTCTTCTGAGGTCCCCATTGTGATAGTTGCCATTCTTTCGCTCATTGTAAGGATGGCCATTGTTGGTGTCCACTGCAGCTCTGCCCAAGGTCTTTCATCTGAGCTGCATCGCCTTTAGGGTTGTCGTCATCCTTTGCCGGAACATCAACGTGGGCCTGGCCCTGCGTCTCGACGAATCCCTGGCGCGTCTGAAGCGCCGAGCCTTGCTGCCACTGGCGATCCTGGCGGTGCCCTGGGCCCAGGAGCTGATCGACCAGGTGTTCTTTGGCGGTCGCTGGAACCTTCCCCTGGTCTACGGCGGCCCGTGGTGGGGGTTGCTGACGGCGCCGTTGAGCCACAGCGGCTTTGGCCATCTGATCAGCAACTCGATCTGGTTTCTGCCCCTCTCTTGGCTCGTGCTGCTGAAGGGCAGCCGCGACTACTGGGCGGTGTGGCTCTGTGTCTTGCTGTTGCAGGTGCCCGTGTGGCTGCTGTGGCCGGAGGCCAGCCATGGCCTCTCCGGGGTGGTGTATGGGTTGTTGGGCTATTTGTTGCTGATTGGCTGGTTGGAAAAGCGCCCCCTCTCGGTGCTGCTCTCCATCGGCTGCCTCTTGGCCTACGGGGGGCTGTTGCCTGCGCTTCTGCCGTTTTTGAGCCCGCCAGGGGTGAGCTGGATGGGCCATCTGGCGGGATTTGGCGGGGGGCTGTTGGCTGCACTGGCTGTCTACAGGGAATGACGCATCAGCGCTGGGTGGCTAGAGAAAAGGATCCATGTTTCTCGTTTGATGCTCCTCTCCCTTCGCCTTCCCTTGGCATCCCTTGCCACAACCGCCCTGCTGCTGGGGGGAGCCCAGCCCTGCCACGCTTTGTTGGTGTACGCCGCTGAGGGCTCAAACCTGACAGGCACCCTTGGGGGCTGGTCGTTCACCGATGCCTCCTGGCGTTTGACGGCCATAGCGGATGAGACCCTCGCCGTGCGCCAAACGTTCACCGTCCCGATGGGCACCTTTGATCTCTGGTCGCTGCCCGTTTCACCGAGGGTGCGCATCCAAACCATGGCCAAGGTGTTGGAAGCCAATCTCCTTCCTCAAGGGATCTTTGGCTGGCGGGCGCTTTCCGGCACATTCCCAGTGGGTCCCACGCCCAAGATTGGTTTTGTGTTCACCACTTCGATGCTTCAGCCCGAGACGGCAGCGGGACTGATCAACGTGCCGGGGTCGTTCGTTGATCTTCAATCCCCGGTCAGCTTCGCGGGAGACTCGATTTTCCAAGCCAACACTCCACCCTTCTCCTTTTTTCCCATCGAAGGGGGAGGGGAATTGAAGATCACCACAAGCACGATTGCTCCAGGCACGTTCCGCATCAGCCAGACCCCCGCACCACTGCCAGCGTTGGCCGTGGTGGGGGCCTTCTCCTGGAGTCGCCGGCTGCGCCGTCGCCTTGCCCGCCAGCCGGGATGAGGCGAGGCCCGCCCTAGTTGCAGCCTTCCACCGAAACCCTGTAGCTGAAGCCTGTGGAACCGGGCATGGCGCTGGAGCCCACCCGCACGTTCACCTGGCTGGTGCGCTTGCCGGGCACGGCGGGGAAGGGGCCAAAGATGCGGCGCTTGCCAGGATCCAGGGTGACGTTCTCATTCACCACCTGCAGGCTGCTGCCATCGGTGAAGCGCAAAAACACGGCCACAGGGAAGGTTCCCCGGCCGGTGGAGGCCGATTGGAAATTCACCCGGTAGCTGCTGAAGCTGCGGTCCACCGTGAAGTCGGTGTTCCAGTTGGTGCGGCCCACAAGGCGATCGGCGCTGATGCGTTTCTCCACCACAGGCACTCCGCCGCCACCGATGGGCATCAGGGAGCGACACAGGGCTTGGGCGGCTCCGCTGCCAACGCCAAAAAGGACTGTGGCGCCAAGGGCGGCGGCCAGTGAAGGGAGTGGCCGGATGGGCATCGCGAGGCTTCCAAAAATGGGAGGAACGTCTTGCAACTTATCTGGCCGGCCATGCGCAATGCTCCTGAAAGGCCGTTGCCCTGCCCGCCCCGACATGCCTCCTGCCCAACCCCAATCCCCCGTCCCCCGACCGGTTGGCTCCCTCACGCTGCAGCCCCTGTTCCCCTTGGCCCTGGGCCAGGTGCAGCTGGCGCCTGATCCGCTGGAGACGGCGGTGATGCTGCAGGAGATTTTGGGATTGCGGGGGGAGGCTACGGGCAATCCCCAGGAGGGCTGCGCTTGGACAGGGGATCTCCATGGGGTGGGCCAACTCCACCACCACCCGTCCTTTGCAGCGTTGCTGGGGCAGCTGGCGGCTGAGGCGGCGGCCTATGTGGCCGCGTTGGGCTTTGCCCCCAGCCGGGTGGCCCTCCACCTGCAGCGGGCCTGGCCGGTGGTGAGCGAGGAGGGGCAGGGAATCGGCCGCCATCACCACCCAAACGCTCACCTCAGCGCCATCTACTACCTCACCGGCGATGGCAGTGGGGCCGATGGCTGCCTGCGGATTTGGGCGCCGCGCCAGGTCAATGAGCTGGTGCCGGGCCTGGCGGTGGGCCATGGCGGCCCCATCTCCGCCGGTGATCCCGGCGCGCAGGCCTGGAATGCGCCCTGGTGGGATGTGGCCCCCCGGGCGGGCCTGCTGGTGCTGTTCCCTGCCTCGATCGACCATGCGGTGTTGGAGAACGGCACGCCAGAGGAGCGGCGCGTCTCGATCGCCATGGATTTTTGTCTGACGGCTCCGGCGCTCGGCGCGTCGGGCCAAGACGTCGACGCGGCAACGGGAGTGGGTGGGGAAGGGGCTGCGGAATATCTGGCGCCCCATCCGAGCACCTGGCTAGAGGTGGGGGACGCAAGTGCAGGTGACGACCGATGAAGGGCTTTCTTCGTGCCAGCGCCTTGCTGGCCACTGCTGGCTTGGCTCTTGCAGCCTCAGTGAGTGGTCCTCCCGCCGCTGCCGCGCCCCTCGCCCCAGCCCTGGCAGCCGGGCCCAACGCTTGGAACGATGGCAGGGTGCTGCTGCAGGGCTTCTATTGGGAGTCGTATCGCCATGGCAAGGCCCGTTTCCCCCAATTTGGCCAGAAGCCTTGGTATGAGGTGGTGCGGGCGAAGGTGCCGGCGATCGCAGCGGGGCGGTTTGACCTGATCTGGTTGCCGCCGGCGATTGATGCGGGGGAGCTGAGCGCCGGTTACAACCCCAAGCAATATTTCAAGTTTGACAACAGCTATGGCAGCAAGGCGCAACAGCAGCAGCTCCTGCGGGATTTGCTGGCCCGGGGTGTGGAGCCGATCGCCGATGTGGTGATCAATCACCGCGATGGCATGGCTGGCTGGGCGGATTTCCAAAACCCCGCCTGGGGCACCAAGGCCATCTGCCGCACGGATGAGGCCTTCTCCAATGCCGCCTCAGGGCTCACGGGCACCCCCCAGGCCCAGCGGGGAAACTGCGAAGATCCGGTGCCCTACCGCAGGGGCACCACCTTCAACTACGAGAGCTTCCGCGACATCAACCACGGAGATCCCGCTGTTCGCAAGGACATCCTGCGCTATCTGCTGCAGCTCAAGGCCCTCGGCTACCGAGGTTGGCGCTATGACATGGTGCATGGCTACGGCGCCCGCTGGGTGGGCTGCTACAACGCCGTGACGAAGCCCAGCTTTGCGGTGGGGGAATACGACTGGGACAAGCAGGGGGAAATGCGCGGCTGGATCTGGGCCACGGCCACCCAACCGGTGCTGGCTGGGGCTGACCATCTGCGCAGCGCGAGCTACGAGTTTGATTTCCCGGGGTTTTTCAAGCTGAAGGAGGCCATCACGGCCAGCCGCTACGGCGATCTCTACGCCTTCAACTTCGGCCCCGGCCTGATGGGCGACACCACCGATGGCCTGCCTTGGAAGCAGCGGGCGGTGACGTTCGCGGAAAACCACGACACCGGCTACCGAACCAACGACGACGGCACCTCCCAGAAGGGCCATCAATTCGACAGCTTCGCCAACAACTGGCAGGTGGAGCAGGCCTACGCCTACCTCCTCAGCCACCCCGGGGTGCCCAGTGTCTATTGGAAGCACTATTTCGAGTGGGGTGCGGAGTTGCAGCGGAAGATCCAGGCCCTGATCAATGCCCGCAAGGTGGCGGGAGTGCATGCGGGCAGCGCCCTCTATGTGCAGCAGAATGCGCGCCAGGCGGGGGTCTAT
>JBIIJA010000174.1:0-5176 GCA_044234195.1 Cyanobium sp.
AAGGAGCAACGCGAGAAGCAAGCCGCCCTGATCCGGCAGCTTTTCCCCGTGCCTCAGCAGATCATTGGCGCATCCCCGGTGCTGGGGGAGCAAGGGGACATTTTGCTGGTGGAATTTTCCGACTTTCAGTGCCCCTACTGCGCCCAGGCCCATCGCACATTGAAAACGCTCCTGGCCCAGCAAGGGAAGAGCCTGAAGCTGGTGTACAAACACTTTCCTCTCAGCCAAATTCACCCCCAGGCACTGCCGGCGGCGAGGGCTGCCTGGGCCGCAGGCCGCCAAGGCAAATTCTGGCCATTTCACGATGCGCTTTTTAGCAATCAGTCCAAACTTAGCGAAGAATTTTATCAAGAAACGGCAAAAACTTTGGGCTTAAATCTTGAGAGGTTCAACAGCGATCGCAAGGGCGAAGCCTCGCTGCAGGCCATCCAAAAAGACCTCGACCTGGCGGAACGCCTTGCCCTTCAGGGAACCCCCACGTTTCTGCTCCAACGGGGCAACTCCTTCGACGTGATCTCTCTCAATGATCTGCAGTCTGGTGGGCTGCGCCAGGCCCAGGCCCCCTGACCCCCCAGTGCCGGCGCAGCGGTGGACTGTTGGAGCTGGCCTGGGCTGTCAAGGCCGGCCCAGCGGGGGCTCTCCCCCCTCCTCACAGATGAAGCGTGCCCATAGGGTGTGGCCTACGACCGCTAAGGCTCCATGACTTCCGCCGCCCCCCTTCTTCCTGCCCTCGTGCAAGAGCGTGCCTCCCTTGAGCCGCTCGCCACGGTATCCGTCCTGCTCGCCCTTCAGCCGGTGGTGCGCCGCCTGCAGCAGGCCATGGAGGATCTCTCCAGCCAGGAGGCCGAATGGCTGGACTCCCTGCTGCAACGCACCGGTAGCGCCGTTGTGTTTCGCGGCCACCCCAGCACGGCCCATCACTTAGAGCGGCGGCTGCGCGATGCGGGCCTTACCACCTCCGTGAATCTCCTCGCCCAAACCTGAGGGCCCGGCCCGCACCTAGGGGCGCACCGTGACAGGTGTGCCCACCTGCGTGCGGGCAAACAACCAACGGGCCGTGGAGGTGGTGGTGCGGATGCAGCCGTGGCTGCGGGGCACGCCAAAGCGCTCCCGGGCCTCCTCCTGCCAAGGCGCTGGATGGAGGCACACCTGATCGGGCGGCAACCCCCCTCCAGCCAAACACATCACATCTTTGACCAGGGGCACCCGGTAACCGCGGCCCACCATGGTGGTTTCTGGATACTTGCGATCCACTTGGAACGCTCCCACGGGAGTGGGGCTTTCTGCCCGGCCTGTGGAGACCAGAGCGGCATAGATCAACCCCCCTCCGGGGTCATAGGCCAACAGTCTCTGCTCAGAGAGATCCACCACCAGTGCGGCCACCACTTCGATCACCACCTGATCTCCTGTCAACATGGCTCGCTCGACTCAGCGAGAGCTTCTTGCTTCGCCAACCAGAACCTCGTTCGCCCAAAGGAACGTCCTCGCCGTGATGGAAACTTCGTTCCTGTTGGACCTTTAGTGCCCCAGTCCGGAAGACGAGGCTGGCTGCATCAGGGAAGGCTGGGAATGATTCAGCCAAAGGGCCGTTGAAAGGGTCGTGAGCATCAGGGTGAACGCCACCAAGGTGATCACCAAAGAAGCCGGAAGGTCTTGAACCGGCGAAGTGATGATGGGTAGAAATTCCCATCCAGCATCTGCCTTTTGCATTGGTCTGAGATAAACAACCAACATCACAACAATGGAGCTCTGTATCGCCGTTCAAGCGAAAAGCAACTTTTGTTCATATTTCCCTCCTTGCACAAAACGCATCATGGTCAAAACGCGTCATGGTTTAGCGGCTGGGTGGTGCGGGTGCCAGGGGGCGTCCAAACCCGCTCCACTCACCCAAGCGCTCCAGGGTTTGCACCCCCTCCAACCTTTGGCTTCCCATCACCCAGGTGGGATAGGCCCCAATGCGCGACTCCTGACAGCGCTTGCGCTGCTCCTCGGTCTTTTCACATTCCACATAGGGCAATTGGTTGCCGGCTTCCTGACCAAAGAGATTTTTCTGCTTGAAACACGCGGGGCACCACCAGGCGCCGTAAAACACCACCCCCGCCCGGCGCAGGTGGTCGACCAAAGCCAGCTGATCGGCCGTGGAGGGTTCCATCGCGGACCCGAGGGTGGGCGTGGTGCTGGGGGCCCGACCGGAGGCCGGTGAGGCAAGGGCTGGGAGGGGGCCAAGGCCCCATCCCCAAACCAGTGCGCTCAACAGCGCCAAGGCCACAGAAGAGACACGCCGAACCGGCATGGGCACAACGTCGGAAGCGATCTCCTCACCCTAGGGGCACCCATCCGCCGTACGGCCTTCCCCCCATGGCAGGGTGCTCAGCCCTTGAAGCGGGCTGAGAGAATGGGCAAAGGAGCCTGGAACCATGACTGCCAACGGCTATCGCGATTACTTCAAAGTGCTGGGGGTGGAGCGTGGGGCAGACGCTGAAACAATCAAACGCTCCTTCCGCAAACTCGCCCGCCAATACCACCCGGATGTGAATCCCGGGAACAAAGACGCCGAAGCCCGCTTTAAGGAGATCAGCGAGGCCTATGAGGTGCTCTCCGACCCGGAGAAGCGGCGTCGCTACGAACAATTTGGCCAGTATTGGAGCCAGATGGGCGGCTCCAGTGGCGGCGGTGGTTTTGATGTGGATTTTGGCCGTTACGGAAGCTTTGACGACTTCATCAACGACCTTCTCGGGCGTTTCGGCGGGGCCAGCGGAGGGGGGTTTGGCGGCGGCTTTCCTGGTGGATTCAGTGGTGGGTTCCCCGGTGGCTTTGGCAGCGGTTTCCCCGGCGGTGCAGCGCGCTCCAGCCCAGTCAATCTCGACGCCGAGGCCACCCTCACCCTCTCCTATGGCGATGCCTTCCGGGGCTGCGAACGCACCCTGGCGGTGAACGAGGAGCGGGTGGAGGTGCGCATCCCAGCGGGGGTGAAACCCGGCAGTCGCCTACGGCTGAAGGGCAAGGGCAACCTGCAACCGGGCACGGGCCGACGGGGCGATCTCTACCTCCAAATTGAGCTGCAGGCCCATCCCATCTGGCGCCTCGATGGCGACCAGCTGCGGGCCGAGCTGCCCCTCAGCCTCGACGAGCTCGCCCTCGGCGGCGAGGTGGCGGTGGCCACACCAGATGGGGAGGCCACCGTGCAAGTGCCCCCTGGCATGACCCTTGGCCGCAGCCTGCGCCTCAAGGGCAAAGGCTGGCCGCTGCGCAATGGCCGGGGAGACCTGCTGCTCTCCCCCACCCTGAAGCTGCCGGAGACCCTCAGCGAGCGGGAGACGCAACTCCTGCAGGAGTTGCGCCAGGCTCGCAGCACCGATCCCCGCCAGGGTTGGAATGCGGCGGCCAGGCTTTGAGGGCGGGGCCTGGCTTGGGCACTCCGTAGGATCCGCCTAGACCGTCCCTCCCTATGGAGCTCACCTACCGGCCGCGGCGACTGCGGCGGACTCCAGCCCTGCGCGCCCTGGTGCGCGAGCACCACCTGGCCCCCACAGACTTCATTTACCCCCTGTTTGTGCATGAGGGGGCCGGCAATGAACCCATCGGGGCCATGCCGGGGGCCTTTCGCTGGAGCCTGGATGGGCTGGTGGAGGAAGTGGGTCGGGCCTGGGATTTGGGCCTGCGCTGCGTGGTGCTCTTCCCCAAGGTGGCCGATGGCCTCAAAACGGAAGACGGGGCGGAATGTTTCAACGAGCATGGGCTGATCCCCCGGGCCATCCGCCGCATCAAGGCGGCCCATCCCGGCATGGCGATCATGACCGATGTGGCCCTCGATCCCTACTCCTGCGATGGCCACGACGGCATCGTGTCGGCGGAGGGGGTGGTGCTCAACGATGAAACCGTGGAGATCCTCTGCCGCCAGGCGGTGGCCCAGGCCCGGGCCGGCGCCGATCTGATTGGCCCGAGCGACATGATGGATGGCCGGGTGGGAGCGATCCGCGAAGCTCTCGACATCGAGGGATTTACGGATGTGGCCATCATCAGCTACACCGCCAAATACGCCTCCGCCTACTACGGGCCGTTCCGCGAAGCCCTCGATTCCGCCCCCCGCCCCTCAAGCGGCAAGCCCATCCCCAAAGACAAAAGCACTTATCAGATGGATCCGGCCAACGGCCGCGAAGCCCTCACCGAAGCCGAGCTGGATGAAGGGGAAGGGGCCGACATCTTGATGGTGAAGCCAGGCCTGGCCTACCTGGATGTGATCTATCGCTTGCGCCAGGAAAGCGACCAGCCCATCGCCGCCTACAACGTGAGCGGCGAATACGCCATGGTGAAAGCTGCCGCGGAGCGAGGCTGGATCGATGAGCGGGCCGTGGTGCTCGAAACCCTGCTCTGCTTCAAGCGGGCGGGGGCCGATTTGATCCTCACGTATCACGCCACCGAGGCGGCGGCCTGGTTGCGGCAGGGGTAAGAGGGAACGCATCGGGGCAAGCAGGGCCTGGATCCCGCAACCAACCCGGATCCCGCAACCAAAGCGTTGGTCGCAATCGTGGTGCAGCAACATAGCCCTGGAGATTCCAGGGCGGGGGATCGGCCAAGGGAGCGAGGCGGGGCGGGGGGATCGGCCAAGCGAGCGAGGCGAAAACTTACCTTTTCGCCGGAACCTGGCGGAGCTGGATGCGCTTTCTCAGGCGGCGGCTGAAGCCGAAGGCCCCTGCCGCGCCGAGCAGCGGCAGGGGGCCGGGGACAGGGTTCGCCACTTTGATGGTGATCGTGTCACCCGTGCCGGCAAGGGTCCAGGAGCCGAGCGTTCCAGACGATGGAGTCAGACCGAGATCCGCCAAGGTTTTGCCAGAAAACGTGGCACGACTAACAATGGAAGAACCAGACAGATAGGTGGAATCCATCACAAATCCTGCAATCCCGGCAACCACACCGGTCGTCAGTCCACTGGTAGAGGTGCCCGGGTAGATATCAGCTGTTCCAGCAAATGTGGAAGGGCCTGAAATACGGATACACGTTGAGTAAGATTAGCACCAGTACAAATAAATCCAATAGTGGGGGCCAATGCGCCATTTGCCCCGCAGTTCCCAGTTCCAGCCGACCCAGGCAGATTCAGAGATCCACTCGTCTCAAGAACGAGACTGCCAAGGGATTCGTACTGTCGCCTCCTCATCACCGATCCGATCCAATGGAG
>JBIIJA010000175.1:0-5165 GCA_044234195.1 Cyanobium sp.
CGCCCCTGTGGCTGCCTGACACTCTTAACGGAGACGGGGTGAGGTCAGCCTTGTCACCCAAATGACCCACGGGGCCCTGGAAGGGGCCCTTTTATATGGCAGGACTGGGATCTTGGGGGGTCTCATCCACACAAGTGCAGAGGGGTGGGCAAATTGTGTCCAAAACGGGCTCTGATTTTTTCTTTTGAGTGTTGTGCTGAAGGGGGGCTGTTCAACTGGGATCCCGTCCGAGCGGAGGGAGCCTTTACTGGGTCCAAGCGCGTTGATCCCTCTTCTGTTGAAGCTTTCCGCCGGGAGGGGTGCTATCGGCCCATCTCCTGCAAAGCACTAACGCCGCTTCGCCGCCTTGTTCCGTTCCCCCGCTGCCGCCGCACCAGCGGGAGTCATGCCTGGTTTGCGGTGGGGCAGGGGTGAATCCCTTTGATCGGCTGCCTTCCGGGGATTCCCTTGTGGCCCTGTGGCAACGGGGTAGGCAGCACAAGCTTTCAGGTACAGACGTAATACAAAGATTGAAACTGCTTACCCATGGAGTTGGAATCCACCATCGACTTCCTTGATCGGTCTTCTTTTGCTGGGGCGCTAGATTCGTGTTCGAATTGATTAATCTGAACTATGGAATTTCTGTTTTGGTACGTGTGGGTATTCGTTGCTCAACTTGCGACGCAGCAGATCATCCAGGCAGAAATGAAAGGAGGCGCCACCGTGGGCCAGGCGATGGAGGAATAGGGCCATGCCAGCCGAGCCAGAGAGGTAGGAAACACTGACCGTGCTTTCCAGGTGGGCTGGCGCTGTTATGCCTTCAGGGCGCTGTACCAGACACAGGGTCAGACCATGGGCCAACCGCAGTGCCTGCTGATGGGCTTCGGCATCACCCAGCCATTCTTTCCGATCGAGAAGATAAAGTCCAAGACCGGCCAGACCACGCCCGAGGCCGCCGCATACGGTGTATTTCTGCGCCGCCTGTGTCTTGGCCTGGGCAAGGAAGGGGAGGTAGGAGGGATCCTGGGTGAGGGCATGCAGGCGTAAGGCGACCATGGCTACCCCTGCTGTTCCATCCCGTAGATAGGAAGAAACCACCTCCGCTCGCTGGTTGGGATGAAAGGCGCTGGGCATCCCGCTGGGCTGGGCGTGGCTCATGTCGAAGCCAATGGCGGCCTTGGCTGCTTCCAGGTAGCTGCTGTTGCCTGCGGCTGCATAGGCATGGAGCAGGAAGAGGGCGACGCCGCTGGCACCGTTGTGCAGACCCAGCGGAATCACGCCTGCTTCGTTGCTGTCCCAATACCAACCAGCCTCAGACCTTACCGCGCTCACGCACAGGCTATCGGCCAACCGCAAGGCCTTAGCCAGCAGGTTCTCCGCTCCTGTATGCAGCCACCCTTGTAAGAGGGCCATACCCACTCCGGCATAGCCAAAGCCCAGGGATGCATTGGTGAAGAGAATTTCATGGAACCAGGCTTTGCTGAGTAGCTGCAAGGCTTCTTCAGGGCAAGCCATCTCCTGCAACAGCCAGGCTGCACCGGCTGCTCCATTGAGGAGGCCAGGCAGGGGCGTGGCCTGCTGGCAGGCACGAAGCAGCCACTCTTTGAGATCTCCATGTATGTTTCCACGAATCCGATGCAAGGCATAGATGGTGCCAAGCACGCCGTGGTCAAACGAAAGTTGAATAACCTGCTCCGTGTCTACGGGAAACAGTTGCCAATCCCCATCCAGGTTGGTTTTGTTTTCAATGTATTCGATGATTCTGTTGTATAGCCTCGGCAGGCATTTGTCAAAGTCCGGTGGGGCCGAATCCGCTAGGGCCGTAACCTGTTCATAGGAGACTTTTGCCAAACGATTGGCCATGGCATCCAGGTTCACGGACTCGGGAGCCAAAAGCTGGCGTACGCACTGGCCGTATTCCGATGGAAGATTGTAATCATTGTTAAGCATATCCAAGGCCAGTTCTGCGTAGTCATTCATCAGGGACATATTGATATGACTGGGAGCATGAAGGTATAGTAGTATGCATCCTAAGGCGTATTGATCATCCAGTTGCTCAGCCTTTGCTCGTTGGTGTCGATCTGGCCTTCCGTAGCCTTCGGTGAAGATGTTTGGGGCCTGAGAAATTCCTTCGATAAAGGCAGATTCAAAATCAATCAGGCGTATCTCTAAATTTGCTCCGGATATCATTACATTGCTGGGAGATAGATCGCCATGGACGACATTATTTTTGTGTAATAGGTGGATCAGCTTAAGCAGATCAACAGCAATCCGATTTGTTTTTTCAAACCAGTCTCGCATCTGGTCGCTGTTCGACTGGGGAGCAATGATCTTGGATTGGCTGGCAATAAATGATTGTAGATTATCACCAGTTATCATTTCCTGCGCCAGAAACAAGTGCTCCCACACTTGGAACAGGGCTAATGGCCGCGGCGTCATGCCAAGGTGAGCAATACGTTGCATCACCTCGAATTCAGTACGTAGTTGTTGCGTGGCATCGCTTTCTTCCGTGCCATAATCAATGCCAGGCCGTGCCTCTTTGACAATGACAACGCTGTCATCGCGTATGTCCCGTCCCAGGTAAACTCCACCCGTATTTGAATATTTAATTACGCCTTGGATTTCAAAAAATTCGCCAAAAAGCCGTGCTGGCGGTTTGCCGTTGGATTGGATTGTTGTAACACCTGCCGCAGCTATTTTCGGTGTTGCATGGCGATCTTCTATAAAAGCAGGCAGATAGAAACGAGCTAGACGTTGGTCTTCGACATATTCAAACTTTTCGTTAAGAATGCAGTGCTTACTGACACCGGTCGCGTTTACTTTTTCAAGGGAATGAAAGCCGCCATAGCGATAAAAAACTACTTTTGAATCTTTATATTGTCTGTCGGATAGGATATAGGGCCCCTCGTGCTCTTTTAAGTTGACATAAAGTCGCTCTAGTAGGTTGTCGAATTCAGGGTCAGATCTCGGATATATGGTCATAAATTTTCCTCCGGACTGCCGGCGTACATTTTTGGATAGCAAGAGATTGTGAATATAGGAGTCGCTGGCGAACTTAAATTCGGTGTTAGCGTCCCAGCAGATTGAGGCAACCTTTGCAAGTATTTCCTTAGCAGATGATAGCCTGCTGGAAATATGTATTTTCCATCCCTGGATTTTATCCAGAGGTGAAGGACTTAAGGCTTGTGTCCAAAAGTGTGATCGGTAAATTCGCCATCGTAGCGGCAGCAAATCCTCGATGATACTGGTATATTCGTCAGTTGGTTGTCTACGATCAGGGGGAATGAAAAAATCGTTATTTGACGAGCTGCCGGCCTTGGTCATGGGGGTTTTCGGTTGCCAATTGAAACTTTTAAGAATGGTGCGGTCTGCTGTAAGACCGCACCAGTGTACTTAAGGGTAATAGGGAAAGACCACGAATAAGGTGTCGTGACTAATCGGCCCCAATGCCAAAAATACGCTTACTAGTTTTGGCAGTTAATTGTGTGCCTAAATCAACGTTTATCAGATCATATTCAGCGCGGCTTTACCGCCGTTGCCACAGTTATTGCTAGTATTGCTATTGTTATTGCCGCCACAGTTAACGCTTAAGGTGCTCCTGATGCTTTCCAGTGCTTTCGCTGCCCCTCCAATTATATCTTCCAAATCCTGAAGGGCAAGAACTTCGATTTTGTCTTGCTCTTGGGAAAAATGTTCTTTGTGATCCATAGTAGTGAACCTAGCATTAGGGAAAGAACACGATGATAATGCTGCAGCAAGATCGCCGTATCCATTCACAAGATATGGAGACCCTGTTCGGCTTGCCCACCATCGCGCAACAAAAATTATGAAATCACTTCCTGATGACGGCCGCCGCTTCCTCTTGGCCGGCGTCCCGTGTCAAACCCGTTGGTCGATTGGCGAGAACCACGTTGGCCGGTTTGTCGCTGAAATCTCTGTTGAACCTCCGCCGCAACCCCTCGCGGAAGCGCACAAGCCGGCGGACACCACAGTCCGCCGGCAGCGCGGAGCTCCCCACCGGGGTATGTCGCCATCGGCACCAGGTTGTCGCCGGACGACATTTCACCGATCTGTTCAGCCCCTTGGTTTACGGCTGCTCCGGCTTTCTGCTGTCGCTACGCCTGCTGGCCCTGGAGCGGCGGTGGCTGTCGCCGCTGATCTCGATGATGTGGCAGTGGTGCACCAGCCGGTCCACAGCCGCCACGGTCATTGAACTGCTGGGAAAGATCTCATCCCAGGCGATGAACGGCTGGTTCCCGGTGATCAGCACTGAGCGACGCTCATAGCGGTGGCAGATCAGTTCAAACAGATCGCTGCTCTCCTGCTAATCCAGACGCACGTAGCCGATGTCATCGATCAGCTGCAGGGGGGAAGCGATCCAACCGCTTCAACGCCGCCGGCAGGTTGTAATCGGCGCGGGCCTTCTGCAGTTCCTGCGGCAGCGTCGTGGCGGGATAAAAGCGGCAGGGCTGATCCAGGGCGATGCCGCTCGCCAGGTGGGTCTTACCCACACCGCTGGGGCCGAACAAAAGCACGTTCTCTCCCCTGGGCCCTGCGCATCGGCGCCAGGGTCTCCAGCACTCACCCAACCGGCCAACAAGCTTGTCGCCGACCGGCCAACTTCATTGGCGTCGGACACCGGAAGCTGCATTCCAGTTTCAGGTGCTGCAGCAAGCCGCTGAGGCGGTCCAGGTGGAGGGTTGCATTCGCAAAGCTCAGCACCCAGGGCCCACGCCATCCAGGCCTCCACTCCCATCCCTTTTCCTCCCTGCCCAATCCTCTGAACCCTGAGGGAAAAGTGTTCGAGTCCCACGCCCAAAACCGCACCCCCGGCGCCTACAGAGTGTTCTGGTGTTGCGGGCCCAAGCAGGGCCAGATCACGCTCATTGCGATCACGCCCCATCCCTGAAGCCCCCCATGAGCACGGAAGCCAACCGCATCGTGCAGAAGCTCTGGAGCACCTGCACCGTGCTGCGTGATGACGGGCTCTCCTATGGCGACTACCCGTAGCAGCTCAGCGTGCTCCCCTTCCTCAAGCTCGCTCATGAGCAGAACCAGCCGCCCTGGAATCAAGACTCACCCGTGCCGTGCTCCTTGTCGCGAAGGTCTGCTGGAGCGCAATGGGCAGGACATAGCTGCTGCGGTTTCAGCGGCAGTTGGCGCAGCGGATCATTGGCGAAGCCAAG
>JBIIJA010000356.1:0-3010 GCA_044234195.1 Cyanobium sp.
AGGATGATCTACGACGTACGAGGTGACGCTGAATCGATCGCGCGGGCCATGCTCAGTCAGGCCGAGTCAACTGGGGGCGCGATCCTGGTCTCGGAGCCTGTCTACGAGTTTCTCCATGATGTGTATGCGTTTGAGCGAGTCGAGCGCACGGCTGCCCCAGCGGTTGATCCCGCCATCGCGATCTGGCGTCTTACCGGGATCAAACGCGATCAGGTGCAGGAGTTGTGATGTTGGATCTCGGCACCGACAGACTCACCACATCAGCTCTGCTGCTGGCGATTGGATTCCCGACCATCCAACTGCTGCTCAGTGAGGCGATTCAGAAGCTCAGGCAGCAGGGGAGCCCCCTTGTGGGGACGCTTCAGGTTCTGCGCAATCTGCTGATGCCATCTCTGGCATCGCTGATCTTCCTCACCGCCATCGTGCATCTCGATCCCGAGAGCAGGGCGATCCGCTTCAACGAAACCGTTTTGTGGATCAGCCTGCTGGTCGCCTCGCTGTCATTGTTTGACATCCTGCTGTTCTCTGGCGCTGAGGCGGGTCAGACACCACCGCTGCAGCTCGGCAGCGATCCCGCTGCCGATGCGGAGAGCTGGCAGTCTCGCATTCCCAAGCTGTTCCGAGACCTGGCGCGGGTATTTCTGATCCTGCTGGGCGCCGCGATCATCCTGTCGGCGACCTGGGGCATCGACCTCGGTGGTCTGGTGGCGGCGCTCGGGGTTGGTTCGGTGGTGATCGGCCTGGCCCTGCAGGACACCCTTGGTAGCCTCGCCGCCGGCATCACGCTGCTGTTCGAAAAACCCTTCGAGAAGGGAGACTGGCTGAAAGTGGGGGATTCAGAGGGCAAGGTCACCGATATCAACTGGCGTGCCGTGCGTATCGAGACTATCGACAATGTTCAGATCATCATTCCACAGATGATCATTGGTAAGCAGACCATTACGAACTACAGTCAGCCAAACAAGGCGCACAAAGAGGAGATCTTTCTTCGTTATTCTTACCGCCACCCACCCAACCTCGTCAAGCGTGTTCTGCGTGCAACAGCGCTCTCAACACCCGGGGTTCTCGAGCAGCCTGATGTCAAGGTCGCAACCGTAAAGTATGAGGATACGGGTATTAGCTATCGTGTCACATTTTTTGTGAAAGGCTATCAAGAGCGCCTGCGCGTGCGCGACGATTTCCAGACCCGAATCTGGTATGCCAACCAGCGCTTCAAACTGCGTATCCCGCTGCCCATCCGCGAGATTCTTCAGGCGGATGCGGATGATCGTGACACCAATCCAGGCGAGCGACTGTCGCAAGGTCTCCAAGGCATTCCCGTGCTGTCCAGTGTCGAGCAAGAATCGCTGTCGAACCTCACCGAGGAGGCCAGCCTCAATGCTTTTGCTGCTGGTGAGCAGGTGTTCGCCGAAGGAGATCAGGTCAGGGCGCTTTATTTCATCCTGGCTGGGCGTGCCGAGGCCTCAATCGTGGATTCCGCCGGAACGACCCGCGTGGTCTATACCCTAGGGAGGGGGGATTTCTTCGGGGAAATCGCGCTGTTCAGCGACCAGCCCAGCACGGTCACGGTGCGTGCTACCGAGGACCTGGAGGTGACGCTGATCCTGCCTGACCAGGCTCAAACCCTAGTGGAGCGTAAGCCGAGCCTGGCTCGCGAACTGGGGACCACGATCGAGGCCCGTACGCGCCTAATCGAATCAGCCCGCCAGGGATCCATCTCCAAGTCCTGATCGCCTGAAATCAGATCCAGGCTTGCCACCCTCCACACCGCAGTTCGTTCTTGCCCGATGACCGCAGGCCCGGCCAATCCCGTGCCAGCTGCTGCCCCTTCGATCCTGGCCTTGGCCATGCCGGTTGCCTTGAAGTGAGCCGCGTGGAGTGTGAATTGCCCAAGGTGTTTCACATGTGGCGAAACAAGTTCTGGATGACGTTCTTGGGTAGCCATTTCAGCAGCTTCGTAATCCTGGCGCCAGCCGATGCCTATTCACTCAGATATTTTCGACCTCGAACATGACAGAAATGAAGCGGGTGACCGGACTCGAACCGGCGACGTTCAGCTTGGGAAGCTGACATTCTACCACTGAATTACACCCGCAAAATGAGTTGATCAATCAGATCATTGGTTAGACCAAGAAATGTTTGAACAGGCTCGCAATGGTGGAGCATCAAACATTTTGGCATGCCCTGATCTATCCATCTGATCTTAGCATTTTTGGCTGAGGGCCCCCCAGGTCCAGCCTGAAGTGGGCTGGACCTGGGGATCTGTGCGCGAGTGCTTAGGGTTTGGCTGGGGCTGGGGCCTCGCACTCCACTTCGGCATTCAGGGCCTGGCGGGCGGCGATCACCGGGGCCGCTTTGGCTTTGAGCAGATTGGCGGCCATCTCCAAGGTGAGGCCTTTGTTGCGGGAGACCTTTTCCACTTCTCCTTTGAAGGTGCGCAGCTGGGCCTTGAAGGCTTTCAGCCGGAGATTGTCCAGCTTCTCTTCGGAGGCTTCCAACTTGCCGAGGGCTGTGGCGAGGGCCTGATCCGCTTTCTTGGCCTCCCCCACCGTGGAGGTGGGTTTGAGGGCCGCGACCCCGTCGAGAGCTTGGCCCACTTCGGCCAGTTGGGTGCAGATCAGTTTCTCTGTTTTGGCTTTTTGGCTGGTGAGATTTTGCTGACAGCCTCCCAGGGCAAGGGCCGCGAGGGCAGCCATGGCCAGCAAGGAATGGGTTGGACGCATCGGGTCGTTGGTATCCGTTGACACCTTAAGCATGGTGGGCCGAGGTGCCACCGATCCCCGATGCGTCCATGGGTCCTAGCCCGCCAACGCGGCCGCTGCAGCTGCCACCCCAGCTCCTGTGGCCGTTTTGGAGAGGCCCAGATCTTGCAGGGTGGCTTCGATGGCGGCCACGGCGGTGAGGATGTCGCGGTCGCAGACGAAGCCCAGGTGGCCAATGCGAAACACGTGTCCCTTGAGGTGGTCTTGGCCGCCGGCCAGCAGGATGTCAAAGCGGTTTTTGACCTCCT
>JBIIJA010000011.1:0-14915 GCA_044234195.1 Cyanobium sp.
CTCAGGAGCCACCGCTGTGATGGCAGGGCTGCCATGGCCCTCCGCGGCATAAAGAGGCAGGCCGATGGCACGCATGGCCGCCGTGGTGGCCCGCTGATGGCGGGCATGGCGGGCAAAGATGGCGCTCAGGCCTTCTTTTTCCATCATCTCCAGAGCGGCCTCCAAGGCGAAGTAAAGGTTGATGGCGGGGGTGAAGGGGTTGCTGTCGGCTTTGGCTGACTTCCTGTATTTGCCAAGATCCAGATAAAACTTGGGCAGGTCGGAGCGCTCATAGGCCGCCCAGGCTTTTTCGCTCATGGCCACAAAACTCAGGCCCGGCGGCATCATGTAGCCCTTCTGGGAGCCGGAGCCGATCACATCGATGCCCCAGGCATCCATGGGCACATCCGTGGCCCCCAGACTCGTGACGCAGTCGGCAATCGTGAGCGCCGTCCCGTGGGCCCGCACATGCTTGGAGATGGTCTGCAGATCGTTGATCACCCCGGTGGAGGTTTCTGAGTGGGTGAGGATCACCGCCTTGATGGTTTTTGCCGCGTCGGCTTCCAGGGCAGCGCGGAACGCTTCCGGATCCAGTGGCTGGCCCCAAGGAGCATTGATCACCTCCACCGCGAGGCCGTAGGCCTTGGCCACCTTCACCCAACGCTCACCAAACTTGCCGTTGTCGCCGCAGAGCACCCGATCCCCCTTGCTCAGGGTGTTGACGATCCCAGCCTCCATGGCCGCCGTGCCACTGCCGGTGATCACGAGCACATCGTTTTTCGTCTGGTGCAACCACTGCAGCTGCTCGGTGGTGCGTTTGACGATCTTCTGAAAGTCGGCGCTGCGGTGGCCGATCGGATGGCGGCCCAGGGCCTGCAGAACA
The DNA here is from genome assembly GCA_044234195.1 of Cyanobium sp. GTDB lineage: Bacteria > Cyanobacteriota > Cyanobacteriia > PCC-6307 > Cyanobiaceae > Cyanobium. Next base: position 863 of record JBIIJA010000011.1, read on the forward strand.
GTTTCCGGCACGGGTGTGGGGCCGGGAATCATTAGGGTGAGTTTGTCCTGCATGGTGGGGAGGGGCGTGCGGCGCCGCGGGGCAATCGCCCAACATAAAAAACGGTGATCCCCTCGTTGTTGCTCCCCCCGTCCCCTGCCTCCCCTGGCTACACCCTGCCGGTGTGGCTCGCCGCAGCCGCCCGTGCCTCCGTGGCAGCCCTCACGGGGGAGGCGAGCCGCCCAGCTTGGCCCCTCGATCTCCACCCAGGGGAAGGGAGGCCTCCTGTGCTGGTGCCGGTGAGGGCCGCAGCCACCATCGCCGAGGGCTGGGCCCTGGGGGAGGCCTCCTGCGATCCAGGCGATGGTTTGGATCTCACCCGGGGTTTGCTGGTGTGGGCCCTGGCCCGTTGGCAGGAGGCGCCCGCTCCGCTGGCAGGCGGGGAGCCGCCATGGCTGCAGCTGGAGGCGGGTGAGGGGGTGGGGGTGCACGCCGCCAGCGGCCAGGCCTGTCTTTCGGCCTATGCCCGTGCCTTGCTGGAGGTCAATCTGCGCCCCCTGGTGCCTGAGGGGCGCCTCTTGCGGCTGCGGGTGGTGCTTCCCCAAGGGCGGGCCCTGGCGGAGCGCACCAGCAATGCGGCGTTCGGCGTGGTGGATGGATTGGCCTTGATCGGCACCCGGGCGGAGACCCAGGCCAGCGCCGATCCCCACCAGCTGGATCGCACGTTGGCGGCGTTGGCCGCCCGGCTGGAGGATCCCCAGTTCCAAGGGGATCTGATCCTGGTGATTGGCGAAAACGGGCTGGATTTGGCCCCACGGCTGGGGCTGCCCGCTGATCTGTTGCTGAAGGTGGGCAACTGGTTGGGCCCTGTGCTGGTGGCCGCTGGTCAGGGGGGCGTCAAACGCTTGCTGGTGTTTGGCTACCAGGGCAAGCTCATCAAATTGGCGGGGGGCATTTTTCACACCCATCACCATTTGGCCGATGGCCGTGCCGAGGTGCTGACAGCCCTTGCCGCTCTGGAAGGCCTTTCGGGGCCGCCGCTGGAGGCACTCCATGGAGCGCCCACCACGGAAGCCGCCCTCTTGCAACTGGAGCAGGCCGATCCAGAGTTGGCCGCCCGGCTGCGGGCGCGCCTGGCTGTCACCATCGAGCAGCGCGTGGCCCACTATCTCGAACGCCACGGGGCCACGGGGCCTTTGGTTGGGGCGGCTCTGTTTGACCGAAGCCGGCGGCTCCGTGCCGTTGGCCCCCAGGGGGCGGTGCTGCTCCGGGCGTGGATCGACCCCCCTCAGAGGGGAGCCACCTAGGGTTGGAATCGGTGGGTCGATGAGGCCCCATGAGCCTGGCTGGCGCCCACTCCGCTCCCATGTCTTCCTCCCCATCCACTGTTTCCAGCAGCCTGGCGCCAGAGGTGCCGCCCTACGGCCCTGTGGCGGAGGCCCTCAGTGGCAGCCGAAAGCCTGGGATTGTGATCCTGGATTTCGGCTCCCAGTATTCGGAATTGATCGCCAGGCGGGTGCGGGAAACTGAGGTGTATTCCCTGGTGCTCCCTTACACCACAACGGCCGACGAACTGCGCCAGCTGGCCCCCCGCGGCCTCATCCTCAGTGGGGGGCCCAGTTCCGTCTACGAGGAGGGGGCCCCCCTTTGTGATCCGGCCATTTGGGATCTGGGTTTGCCCTTGCTCGGGGTGTGTTACGGCATGCAGCTGATGGTGCATCAGCTGGGCGGCACCGTGGTGGCCGCAGGGCGGGCGGAGTATGGCAAGGCACCCTTCCATGTGGACGATCCCAGGGACCTGCTCACCAATGTGGAGAACGGCTCCACCATGTGGATGAGCCACGGCGATTCGGTGCAATCCCTCCCGGAAGGATTCGTGCGTCTGGGCCATACCGAAAACACCCCTGATGCGGCCGTGGCTCACCATGGCCGCAGGCTGTATGGGGTGCAATTTCATCCGGAGGTGGTGCACTCCACCGATGGCATGGCGTTGATCCGCAACTTCGTATACCACATCTGCGGCTGTTCCCCCGATTGGACCACGGACGCCTTCATCGATGAAGCCATCGCCGATGTGCGCGCCCAGGTGGGAGAGAAGCGCGTGCTTCTTGCCCTTTCCGGGGGGGTGGATTCCTCCACCCTGGCGTTTTTGTTGTCTCGGGCCATCGGCGATCAGCTCACCTGCATGTTTATTGACCAAGGATTCATGCGCAAGGGCGAACCTGAATTTCTGGTGGATTTTTTCGACAAACGTTTTCATATCCGAGTGGAGTATATTAACGCGCGCCAGCGATTCATCTCGCGCCTCGCTGGTGTGAGTGACCCAGAGGAGAAGCGCAAGATCATTGGTGCTGAATTTATCCGTGTCTTTGAAGAGGAGAGCAAGCGACTTGGCCCGTTTGATTATCTGGCTCAGGGGACGCTTTATCCCGATGTTATTGAATCCGCAGGCACCAATATCGATCCCAAAACAGGAGAGAGGGTGGCCGTGAAGATCAAGAGCCACCACAACGTGGGAGGGCTGCCCAAGGATCTGCAATTCAAGCTGGTGGAGCCTTTGCGTCGCTTGTTTAAGGACGAGGTGCGCAAGGTGGGACGCAGCTTGGGTTTGCCGGAGGAGATCGTGGGCCGCCACCCCTTCCCCGGCCCTGGCCTGGCCATTCGCATCCTGGGGGAGGTGACGGCCGAAAAACTCAACATCCTGCGGGATGCGGATCTGATCGTGCGCGAGGAGGTGCGCCGGGCCGGGTTTTATGACGCCATCTGGCAGGCTTTCGCTGTGCTGTTGCCCGTGCGCAGCGTGGGGGTCATGGGAGACAAGCGCACCTACGCCTTTCCGGTGGTGCTGCGCTTTGTGTCTTCCGAAGATGGAATGACGGCCGATTGGTCGCGCTTGCCCTACGACCTCCTGGAACTTATGTCCAACAGGATTGTGAACGAAGTGAAGGGGGTGAACCGTGTGGTGCTGGATATCACCAGCAAGCCGCCGGGGACCATCGAGTGGGAATAGTGATAGGAACAGACCATCAAGTCTCGTTGGATTGACTGAATTCTCGATCCCAACGACGTCAAGGGGCCCCGGGGCTGGTCAACCACCCAGGCCGCCGATACCATCGGCTCCCTGACTTGGCCTGGTGCTCGTGACTCCAATGGTTGCTGGCGAACAGGATCCTCAGCTGCAGCGTCGCCTCCAGCACGACACCATCCAGTTCGGGAGCAAAACGGTCTATCTCAACCCCTTTCTGTACTGGCGCCGGTTTGACGCCAATACCGATCGCTGGCTGAGGGAACCAGGCCAGCTTCCAGAGGAGCAGATCCAGGCCAACCGCCGCCGGTTCTACCCGGAGCTGGACTGGGACAACCTGGACCTGGACGAACTCCAGGTGCGCGAAGGGGCCGTGGAGATGTTCATCAAGAGCCTAGAGCTGATCACCACCTTCAACCCCGACCTCACCACCGGTCAGCTGCTTGAGGTGGAACGCAAGATGGCGGTCACCAAGAAAAAGGCCTTTGAACGCTGGGTTGAGCGGGCTCTTCGACGCCGCGAAAAGCTGGTCACCCGAGACCGTCGCCGTTTCGATCGGGAGCGCTGGTTCAGGAGCTGGATGGAATGGCTGGCACTGCCCGCCACCCGTGCCGCCCTGCTTCCCTTGAGCGGTTTGTTTGTGTTGGCCATGGCCGCTGGTTGGTGGCTGGGCAGCCACCACTTCTGCAGCACGGCGGAGCCCCAACCACCTGTCGAGCTGCCTGCCCCCTAATGCCCTCCCTGCCCAGGACGGATCACGCCAAACTGGAGGGAGTCATGTCGTTGTTCCGCGGATGGCCGCCGATCCCTTCGATGCCTTGCGTCTCACCCTGATGCAGGATGTGCTGCCCGTGGGGTTGGCGGTGGCGGAGCGGGTGCGCAAAGGCGGAGCGAAAGAAGTGTTGGCCGCCTTTGATGGCAGCAACGCCGATCCCCTGGGTCGCCTGCGGCAAGAAGGGGAGCCCGCCGCAAAATCGGTGCGGGACAATTTGGATCGTCTCCAGCCCGGCTTGGGAAATCCCGTTCTCAAAGTTGAGGTGCGGGATGTCCCTTCCCACGAGGTCCATGAATCAGTGGTGCCTCATCAGGGTGGTTCCCCTGCGGACACTCCCGAGGAGCTGCAGGCGGCCCTGCAGCGCATCGCCGAACGTCTAGGCCAACTCGAACGACGCCTGGGGGCTCCTTAGGTCATCCCATGGCTCTTGTCGTTCTTCCGGGCAGCTCTCGCCGCACCGGGCTCGCCCACCAGGCCGCCTGGCTCATGCTTCTGGTGAGCCTCTTTGGGGGTGCCATCGTTGCCCGCCTGGCCTGGCTCCAGTTGCTCCATGGGGCCGAATTCAAGGTGATGGCTGATGAAAATCGGATCCGCCTGATCCCGCGCGATCCCATTCGCGGTCGTTTGCTGGATCGCCAGGGAAGAGTGTTGGCCACAAACAGGCTCACCTACAGCCTTGCCGTCCAACCCCGCTTTGTCAAAGAAGGCCAATGGCCCACCCTGAGGGATCGCCTGGCCAACCTGCTCCATCTTCCTAAGGAAACCCTCGAAGCGCGCTACAAAGCGGGCCTCAAGAGCGAAGACTTTCAGATCGAGCTGGCGGCGCCCTTGACTCCGGCCCAGGTGCTCCGTTTTCGAGAACAGGCCGGCCTGCTCTATGGCGCAGAGGTGGCCGTGAATGTGCTTCGGCACTATCCCCACGGCTCCTTGGGGGCCCACGTGATGGGCACCACCAGCAGCATCACCGAAGAGGAATATCAACGGCTCCAACCCCAGGGCTATCGCATCAACGACAGGATTGGCCGCAGTGGCATGGAGCGGGCCTACGAAACCACGCTCCGGGGTGAGTGGGGGGGGCAGCAGCTGGAAGTGAATGCCGCCGGTCAGGTGCAGAGGGTGTTGGGTGACAAGCCCGCCCGCCCGGGGAAGGACCTCAAGCTCACCCTCGATTTGGATCTGCAGAAGGCCGCCGAACGGGCGCTCGATACGGTGCGCAAGGGAGCCATCGTGGCGATGGATCCCCGCACTGGAGCCATTCGCGCCCTGGCCAGCCGGCCCACCTTTGATCCCAACGTCTTTGCCGACGGACCCACCCTCAGCCAGTGGAACGACCTCAACCGGCCAGAAGCGCCGATGCTGAACCGGGCCTTTCAGGGGTTTCCTCCCGCCAGCACCTTCAAGATCGTCACCACGATCGCCGCTCTGGAATCAGGCAAGTTCAAGGAGACGTCCACCCTGCCCACCATGGGCACGTTTTGCTACTACGGCCAGTGCTACGCGGACCATGGCTCCTTCGGCAGCATCGGCTTCCTGATGGCCATGGCGGTGAGCAGCAACAGCTTCTTCTACCAGGTGGGGCTGAAGGTGGGACCGGATGAGCTCTTCAAGGCGGCCCGGCGAATGGGTTACGGCAGTCTGACCGGCATTGAGATCAAAGATGAGGAGACCCCTGGCCTGCTGGGGGATCCCGCCTGGAAACAGCGTGTGCTGGATGAACCCTGGACACCGGTCGACACCATCACCTCAGCCATTGGCCAGGGAGCCGTGACCGTGACGCCGATCCAGATGGCGCGCCTCTATTCGGCGGTGGCCAATGGTGGCTGGCTGGTCACGCCCCATCTGGTGGAACAGCCCACATCCCGCAAGTGGATCGGCCTTCGGCCTGAAACGCTGCGCACCCTGAGAGTGGGCTTGCGGAAAGTGGTGACTGAGGGAACGGCCAAGATTCTCGATGACCCCACCCTGCCACCGGTCGCTGGGAAGACGGGCACGGCGGAGGATCCACCCCGGCAGGACCATGCCTGGTTTGGAGGCTATGCCCCAGCGGATCAGCCGGAACTGGTGATCATTGCCTTTGGTGAAAACAGTGGGGGATACGGCGGCACGGTGGCGGCCCCGATGGTGAAGGCCCTCCTGGGCACCTGGTTCCAAGGGCGACTCCCACCGGTGGTCCCACAGTCTTCCCCAGCAATGGTGCCCTGAAGGGCGTTAAGCCATCAGGGCCACCTTGCTGGGATGCACCACGGCGGCGTAGTAACCCCTGAGCTGTTCTGTGGCGCTGGCCCAGTTCCAGCGCTCAGCCTCTTCTCGCGCGGCGTGCCGCAGGGTGCGGCGCGTGTCCTGGTTCCCAAGCAGCACCTCGACAGCTGCCACTAAAGAACCTGGGTCGTCTGGGTCGTAGAGGCAGCCATTCTCCCCGTGGCTCACGATGTCTGGAATCCCGCCGCGATTCGCCCCCACCACGGGACAACCGGCGGCCATCGCCTCCAGCAGCACCAGCCCAAGGGTTTCGGTTGACGAGGGGAAGAGGAAAGCATCCCCGCTGGCGTAAGCCGAGGCCAGATCCTCACCGGCGAGGTAGCCCACAAAGGTGGTGGCTGTGCCTTCGAAGAGGCGCTCCAGCTGGGGGCGGTAAGGGCCGTCCCCAACCAGGGCAAGGCGGGTTTGGGGCAGGGCGGCGAGCACAGGGCGGATCCGCTCAATCTGCTTCTCCGCCGAGAGGCGCCCGATGTAAAGCAACAGATTGCCGGTGTCATCGTGGTCTCCGTGCAAGCGAGCCCGCATGGCGTTGGATCGCAACGAGGGCCGGAAAAGCTCTGTGTCCACGCCCCTCTGCCAGAGAGCCGTGTGCTGGATCCCCTTCGCCGCCAGTTCCGCCACCATGGCGGTGGAGGTGCAAAGGTTGAGCTGGGCTTGGTTGTGGGCCGTCTTGAGCAGTTCCCAGAGCAGGGGTTCCAGCATTCCCATGCCGTAGTGCTCGAGATACTTGGGCAGGTGGGTGTGGTAGCTGGCCACCAACGGGAGGCCGCGGGACCGGGCCAGCCAGATGCCTCCCAGCCCGAGAACGGCGGGATTCACCACATGCACCAGATCCGGCGCAAATCGGTCGAGCGCCTCAGAGACGGCTGGCCTGGGCAGGGCCAGCTTGAGCTCGGGATAAAGGGGAAGCGGAAGGGCTGGCACGCCCACCACCTTGGCGCCCATGAACTCGTCTGGAGCTCCTTCCGGACAAAAAATCAGCACCTCATCCCCCCCCGCCACGAGGTGCTGCACCGTCCTTGTAAGGCGGGTAACGATGCCGTCAACCTTGGGCAGAAAGGTTTCCGTGAAAAAGACGATCTTCACAGAGCGGCCATTCAGGCTGGTGATCCGATGGCAGCGGCCTGTCGGCGCGTCCAAGCGGAGAGGCAGGGAATGCGGGAGCGATCACAGCGGTCGGCCCAGCGGCGTGCCACATCCACCACTTCCGTGAGCAGGCCGTCATCGAGGGTGGTGGGTTTGAGACCCAGTTCAATGAAGCAACGGTTGTCAACGATTAAATCGTTTTCAATGGCTTCGTTGCGTGGATTCGAGAGGTAACTCACGTCAGCGCCGGTGAGGGCAGCCACTTTCTCAGCCAAGTCTGCGACACGATGGCTTTCCGTCATCTGATTAAAGATTTTTACCCTTTCGCCATGGCCAGGAGGATGATCCAGCGCCAGCTGCACGCAGCGCACAGAGTCACGGATGTGGATGAAAGCCCGGGTTTGGCCCCCAGTGCCATGCACCGTTAAGGGGTAACCGATGGCAGCCTGCATGAGGAAACGGTTTAAAACAGTGCCGTAATCGCCATCGTAATCAAACCTGTTGGTGAGACGTGGATCTTTTTCCGTGAGGCTGGTGTTGGTTCCCCAAACAATGCCTTGGTGTAAATCAGTGATGCGGATATTGTCGTTTTTGTTGTAATAGAAAAACAGCAGCTGATCCAGGGTTTTGGTCATGTGATACACGCTGCCAGGGTTCGCCGGATGCAGGATCTTCTCCGTGAAGCGGCTGCCATCGGGTTGGGGCACCTCGACAGTGAGGTAGCCCTCGGGGATGGTGGCGCCTCGGTGGGATCCATAGCCATAGACACCCATTGTTCCAAGGTGAACAATGTGAATGTCCTGGCCACTCTCCACAATTGCTGCCAGCAGATTATGTGTGCCGTTGACATTGTTATCAACGGTGTAGCGCTTGGTGGCGCTGGTTTTCATTGAATAGGGTGCGGCCCGTTGTTCGGCAAAGTGCACCACGGCCTCGGGGCGCTCATGGCGCAGCAGCTCAAGGAGCTGCTCATAGTTCTTTGCGATATCCACATGGGCGAAGCGAATCGGGCGGCCGCCCACCTGTTCCCAGGCGGTGAGCCGGTCCCGGATGGTGGCGATCGGGGTCAGCGACTCGACGCCCAGATCGATGTCAATCTTGCGGCGACTGAGGTTGTCAACGATCACCACGTCATGGCCGGCATCGGCCAGGTTCACCGCGCAGGGCCAGCCGCAGAAACCGTCGCCGCCGAGAACAAGGACCTTCACCCCGAGACTCCTGAATGCGCGGTTGCTTAACGCAGCAAGCTACTACAGGCCTTCGGGCCTCTCCAACCGCCCTCAGCTGATGCGGCTCGCCACGGCCAAGAGCGCCAGCACGAGCACCCCCCCTCCGATCAGCAGCAGGCGGTTGGCGGGGGGCTTGTCGCCTGGTTCCATGACCACCATTCGGGGCTCTTTGGCAAAGGCGTTGAGCTTGCCGCCATCTTCCTGGGTGACTTGCATGGCTTGGGTGGGACGCTGGGGAAACCCTATGGGGGGTCTCCGGTTCCGTCCGCGAGCCGGAATGGATCGTCACAGAAGGGGCGGGGCACTCCCTTAGGTGCCCACCCGGCCCTGGGAAGGGGAACTGGCGCTGGCTTCCTGGCGCATAGGGAGTCGGCCCGCGAGGTGAGCGAGACGACCGGCCCGGGTGGCCAGAGCCATGGCGTGGGCCATGGCTGGTGGGTCGCCCGCGAGGGCAATGGCGCTGTTGACCAGCAGCGCGTCAGCACCCATCTCCATCGCTTCGGCCGCCTCGCTGGGCACGCCAATCCCCGCGTCCACCACCACGGGCACGGTGGCGTTTTCAATGATGAGGGCGATGTTGGCGGCATTGCGAATGCCCTGGGCAGAGCCGATCGGGGAGCCCAAGGGCATCACCGTGGCACACCCCGCCTCCTCCAGCCTCTTGGCCAGTAAGGGGTCGGCATTGATGTAGGGGAGCACTGTGAATCCCTCACGCACCAGTTGCTCAGCAGCTTCCAGGGTGCCGAAGGGATCGGGGAGCAGGTGGCGTGGATCGGGGATCACCTCCAACTTCACGAAGGTGTTGTCTTCCTGGCCGGCCAGCTTGGCCAGTTCCCGTCCGAGTCGGGCCACCCGGATGGCCTCCTCGGCGGTGGCGCAGCCAGCGGTGTTGGGCAGCATCCAAATGCGGGTCCAGTCGATGGCCTCCATCAACCCCTGGTGGCCCTGGGCCTGGCTTTGAACCCGGCGCACCGCCACTGTGACGATCGCGCTGCCACTGGCCTCCAGGCTGGTTCGCATGGACTCTAGTGAGGGGTATTTGCCCGTGCCAGTCATCAGGCGACTGCCGAATCGGCGGCCGCCGATCACGAGCTCATCCCCGGCTCCTGCCCCAGGAATCGGGGGGCGGACCTCCGTTGGGGCGGATGGGGAGGGCAAGGGGCACATGGGGGGGTGTGTTCCACGTCTGGTCCCTCTAGTGTGCGCTGGCAGCTGCTCAACCGTGATGCCTTTGCCAGTGGCCCTGGCTTCTTGGCTCCTCGCCGCTGGCCCTCCCCCGTCGGCCGGGGCTTTTGTTCCCTTTGTTGTGCCTGAATCCTCTCCCGTTGAGATGCCCTCAACAGGGGTTGAGACCTACGACCCGGTGGGCCGGGCCCAGCTCATGGCCGAACGGATTCCACGAACTTGGAGGGGCACCTACCGGCCCTTCAGCAGTCCCCGCGCCCTCCCGGTTGTGTTGGTGCTGGAGCGGGTCACGCCCCTCGGCCAGATGGTGGATTTGCGCGGACAACTGAGCCTCAATGGGGTGATCACCCCTGTGCAAGGGAACATCAATGCCAAATCCAACCAGCTGGATCTGTTGATCCTGGGCACGAGCCTTGGGGCCCTTCTTGAGCCGGGCGGTGAGTTTCAGGGACAGCAGGGGTTGTCGCTCAGCGGTTGGCTTCCCGACCGGGTCACGGGCCTGGGAGGCAGGCTTCAACTCAATCCTGGCCCGTCTCCGCTTGCAACAGGCGGAGTGGTGCGTGGTCTTTGGTGATCAGGCTGCCTTACCGCTGGGGACACCGGCGCGGCGATCCAGGGATTTGAGACGCTTCAGGGCGGTTTTATTGCCTGGATCCAATTCCAGCACTTGGCTGTAGGCCTGGCGGGCTTCCTCGAGCTTCGCCTGCTTCTCCAGCGCGAAGGCCAAGTTGTTGAGTGCCACCGGGTAGTCCGGCTTGGCTTTGATCGCGGAGCGGTAATGCCGGATCGCGGCTGGGTACTTGCTTTGGGCGGCCAGGGCAAATCCCATGGCGTTTTCCATCAAGGCGAGGGCTTCTGGAGGGGCCTGCTCCGCCTCGGACTGCTTGAGAGCGGCCTTCAGGGTGTCGGTGGCCTGGCCAAACAGGCGCTTGCGCAGTTGTACGGAGGCCAATTCATAAAGGCTGGCCGCATCCAGGGAGCTGCTGTCAGCCTTTTTGTTGTCTCCCAGCCGGGAGAGGGTGAGCTCATCGGCTCTCACACGGAGAATCTGCCTGGCCACCGCAACGGCGGCGATGGCCAAAAGCCCGATCAGGCCGAGAAGATAGGCATCGGGCAGCAGGTCGGCCATCGGTGAACGTTCGCCCTCAGTGGTTGGCGGTGGTCACCACGGTGGTGAAAGCGGAGGGATCGGCCAGGGCGAGCTGGGCGAGCATCTTGCGGTTGAGCCGAATGTCAGCCTTCTTCATGCCGCCAATCAGCCGGCTGTAGGTGGTCTGGTTTTGCCTGGCTGCAGCGTTGATGCGGGCAATCCAGAGACGGCGGAAGTCGCGCTTGCGGCGGCGTCGGTCGCGATAGGAATTGCAGAGGGCTTTCATCACCCGCTGGTTGGCGGTGCGGAACAGGCCGCCATTGCTGCCGCGAAAACCCCGGGCAATCCGAAGAATCTTATTGCGACGTTTCCGTGCGACGTTGCCTCTCTTGACGCGGGTCATGGATCAGGGGGGGTGAAGGGGGGAGGTGGTGTCTCCGTGGGGGGCAGCTCAGGCGTAGGGGAGCATGAGGGCCACATTGTCGCTGTCCCGCTCGTCCACCACGGCCATGGTGCCCAGATAGCGCTTGCGCTTGGGGCTCTTGTGATCGAGGAGATGGTTGCGGAAGGCGCGTCGGCGGACAAATTTGCCGCTGCCCGTGGCCCGAAACCGCTTGGCGGCAGATTTGCGGGTTTTCAGCTTCGGCATTTTGGAGCAACGCGCACAAACCAGCAGAGTACGACGCGACTCCACCCCATTCCAAGTCCCTCCCCAATGCTCGCCCCAGATTGCCCCCGTTTTGGCGCCCACCTCCCTCTTGCCATGCGCCGCGGCTGCCGAGCCTGGCTGCTGGGGTCCCTTCTCCTCCTCAATGGCGGGTGTCAGGCCTCGGATCAGGCGCCGCTGCAGTGGCCCGTTGCGTCTCCGCCACCCTTGCAAGCGGAGAATCCCGTTCTCTGGGTGGCTTTGGCGGCAAGGCTTGGCCCCACTGGGGTCGGGCCGGGGGCCTCCGAGGGGGGCGGGGCCGCCCCCCTGCGTTTGCAGGCAGCCCGTGGCAGCCTCACCCTTGAGGACGGCGCTGGGCACCGCTTCACGGCACCCCAACTCACGCTCCATTGGCGCTGGAAGCCCTTGAGCCAACCCTTCCTGGTGCGTCGCCGGGTCCTGGGACCGTTCGCGAGTTTTGAAACGGCCGAAGCGGCCGCCAGGCCCTGGGCCGCCAGTGGTCAAAATCCCGTGATTGCCCGGCCCTCTGAGTGGGAGGTGTGGGCGCCAGCCAATGCTCCCGACCCGCCAGGCCGCACGGCGAAGCTGGTGGAGCGACGCGATGACCGCCGACTGGTGCTGGAGCTGCGTCGTGCGGAGGGGACGATGGCCTTGCAGGCCCCCATTCGGTTGCAGGCCCCAGGAGGGCTGCGCTGGGGGCAGGGCACCTACAGCGGCCCCTTCCGACTGCTCCCTGATGCCCATGGCGGCTGGAGTTTGGTGGAGGAGGTGCCCCTGGAGCGCTACCTCGAAGGGGTTGTGCCCCATGAGATCGGGGCCGGGTCGCCAGCGGCGGCACTAGCGGCCCAGGCCGTTCTGGCGCGCACCTGGGCCGTGCGCAACCTGGGCCGCTACCGGGCGGATGGCTATCACCTCTGCGCCGACACCCAGTGCCAGGTGTACAGCGATCCCGGTCAGGCGACCCCGAGCGTGCGTCAGGCCATCGCCAGCAGCCGAGGACAGGTCCTGGCGGCTGCTGAGCAGCCGATCCACGCGGTTTATCACGCCAGCAATGGTGGTGTGGCCGCTGGGCTGGAGGAAGCGTGGGATGTGGAGCCGGTGCCCTATCTCCGTCCTTTTGCCGATGGCAGTGCGGCGTTTGTGGGACGCCATCCCATCCCCATTGGCGCCGGGACGCTGCCAGGGCTCCTGAGCCATGGCCAGGGCGCCTATGGAGCTGACCATCCGCTCTTTCGCTGGCAACGCACCCTGACAGCGGGGGGGATCAACGCCGCCCTTGCGGCCAGGGGACTCTCGGTGGGAGCCCCCCGCACGTTGAAGGTGCTGGAGCGGGGGGCCAGCGGACGGGTGGTTGCCCTGGAGATTTCAGGCGCGAGCTCCACCGTGGTGCTGCGTCGCGATGCCATTCGCCGCACGTTGCGCCAGTTGCCGAGCACCCTTTTCACCATGACCGAGCCCCAGCCCGGAACCTGGTTGATCCAGGGGGGAGGCTTTGGCCATGGCGCGGGTCTGTCCCAGGCCGGCGCCATCGATCTGGCTCGGCAGGGCTGGAGCATGCCCACCATCCTTCAGCACTACTACCCCAGCTCAGTCCTCAAACCGCTGGGGACTCTGGCTGCCTTTGTCCCGCAAGGGGGGTGAGACTCCTGGTCCCTGGGCCCGTCTCCGGTGACCGAACCACCCCCCTGCGTCGCTCAGGATCCAGCCCCTTAAGATCGCAGCCAGTGTTTGGCATGGTATGGGCGGCGGGAGCGCAGATCATCGCCGCCGCAAGGCTGCCCTGGTGCTTCTGGCTTGCATCGCCGCCGGAGCTCTCCCCCACGGGCTCGGTCCACTTGCCAGGGTCGTGCCTGGTTTGAGTTTGGCTGCCCTGCTGGGGGGCTACGTGGCCCGCACGGTGTTTCAAGGGCCCCCACCACAACAGCCGCCCCAGGATCCTGGCCCGGAAGACCCCATGGCCCCCTTGGTCGATGTGGTTGTGGCGGCCCGGGATGAGGAGGCCGTGATTGGCTCCCTTGTGGAGCGTGTGCTGCAGCTGCGTTGGCCCGCCGACCGGCTGCGGCTTTGGGTGGTGGATGACGGCAGCGAAGATCGCACCCCCCAGCGCCTGGCCGAGCTCCAGGCAAGGCACCCCCAACTGCGCATCTTGCGCCGCCGCCGGGATTCAGGGGGCGGCAAGTCGGGCGCCCTCAATGCGGTGCTGGGTCAGCTGCAAGGCCGCTGGATGCTCGTGTTGGATGCGGATGCCGATCTGCCCCCCGATGTGTTGGAACGGGTGATCCCCTTTGCTGAGCAGGGGGGGTGGGCAGCCCTGCAGCTGCGTAAAGCTGAAGCCAACATGGCCCACAGTTGGCTCACCCGCGCCCAGGCCATGGAGATGGCCTTTGATGCCTTCATTCAGGAGGCACGGTTGGGCCGGGGTGGCGTGGCAGAGCTGCGGGGCAACGGCCAGCTGCTGCGCAGGGATGCGGTCCAGACCGCTGGCGGTTTCAACGAGGCCACGATCACTGACGACCTTGATCTGAGCTTCCGTTTCCTTCTGGCTGGTTTGCCCGTTGGTGTGTTGTGGGATCCACCGGTGAGCGAGGAAGCGGTCACCACACTGCCGGCCCTCTGGCGGCAGCGGCAGCGCTGGGCTGAAGGGGGCTTGCAGCGCTTCCTGGATTACAGCGATCAGCTGCTTTCCGACAAGCTCACGGGCCACCAGAAATGGGATCTGGGCTCCTTCTTTGTGATGCAATATCTTTTGCCCGTGATG
>JBIIJA010000002.1:0-17931 GCA_044234195.1 Cyanobium sp.
GCTCGTGCAGAACTTGTGAAGGCCCCCGTGCGGACATCCGATCAGGGCTGCGGCGGCAGCTCTAGTACCATCCGGCACCCACCGCCGGCTGCCTCCTCCGCCCGCAGCTGGCCCCCATGGGCCTGGGCGATGGCCTGGGCGATGGAGAGCCCCAGCCCGTGGTGTTCCGCCTCACCCCGTGACGGGTCCGCTTGCCAGAACCGCTCAAACACCTGCCTCCGTTGGGCCGGCGCGATCCCTGGCCCCTGATCCTCCACCCATAGCTGCACCCGATCCCGCAGGCGCCGCAGACCCAGGGTCACCGTTCCTCCAGGGGGGGAGAAGCGGAGGGCATTGCTGAGCAAATTTTCCAGCAGCCGCCGCAACCGTTCCGGCTGGCCTTGGATCACTCCAGGGTTCTCGATCCGACCCTCCAGCCTCACCCCGGCCGCTTCCGCCTCGGCCTGGTGCAGGTCGATCAGATCCTCTACCAGCTCCTCTAGCGGGAACACCTTCATGGAGGACCGGTCGTCGAGGGCGCGATCGAAGCGGGTGAGCAGCAGCAGATCATCCACGAGGCGCCCCATGTGGGCGCTGGTTTGATCGATCTGGGCGAGTTTTTGCCGCAGGCCGTCTGGAGAGCCAGCCAGCAGGTCTCCATGGCGCACACTGCCGATCAGGGCGCGGATGGCTGTGAGGGGTTGGCGCAGCTCGTGGGACGCATCGGCGGTGAAGGTGATCAGGCGCTCGATGTGCCGTTGGATGGGCGCCAGGGAAGCGGCCACCATCCTTTGGCTCCCCAAGAAGGCCATGAGTGCCGCCAGGAGGGCACCGATCCACAGGCCCTGCCGCAGCCGGCCGAGCTCCCCATCGGTGGCGGCTGTGGCCAGGGCCACCGACACGTAGCCATGCACGCTGGCGGAGCCGCCCCCTTTCTTTGCCCCCAGCACCGGCTTCCAAAACGCCACGCCATTGGCGATGGGCAGCCACTGGGCTTGCAGCCGATCGGTTGTGGTGGGCAGCGTCGCCCCGTCAGGGCGGAAGTTGCCGCTGGCCTGGAGGGGCTGCAGCTCGTCGTCCAGCCAAAGGATGCGATGGCCCTGCGCGCCGAGGCCATTGGCCTGGCCCGCCTCGGAGATCGCCTCCAGGCGGCGGGGGGAGGGAGCGGCCCTGGCCTCATCGATCTCGTGATGGAGCAACGGCAGCTCGGCGGCGGCCGTGGCCGCCAGCTGCTGCGCCTGGCGACGCAGCAGATCCTGGCTGGAGCGGCTCACCTGCCCGTACACACCCAGTGCAAACACCAGCAGCAGGCCGGACACGAAAGCCGCATAGCGCAGGGTGAGCTGACGCCGAGTGGCCTGCAGATCAGGTTGCATGGTTGGGATGGAGGCGAAATCCCACGCCGTAGACGGTCTCGACAAGATCGGGAGGCGCGCCGGCGGCCACGAGCTTGGCCCGCAGGTTTTTCACATGGGTTCGGACGCACTCGGAGCCGGGCGAGTCGGTCCAGTTCCAAACGGCCTGGAGCAACCGCTCCTTGGAGCATGTGGCGCCAGCCGCCTGGATCAGCGCTTCCAGCAGCCGATGCTCGGTGGCGGTGAGGGAGAGCTCTCGATCCCCGAAGCGCGCGCCGTGCCCGTCGCGATCGAGGCTGAGGCGGCCCCACTGGGCTGTGCTGGTGAGGGGCCGGCCCGCCCTGCGCAGCAGCGCTTGCAACCTCGCCCGCAAGACATCGGGATCAAAGGGCTTCACCATGTAATCGTCGGCGCCTTGATCCAGCCCCAACACCTTGTCGCGATTGGTGTCGCGGGCGGTGAGCATCAGCACCATCGGTTGATCCCCTCCTTCCGCCCGGAGCCGCCGGCAGAAGCTGAGGCCATCGAGCCGCGGCAGGTTGAGATCCAGCAGGATCAGGTCGTAGTTGCAGGTCCGCACCATGTCCCAGGCCTGCTCTCCGTCGCTGGCTTCGTCGCAGGCATACCCCCAGGCCTGCACCATCTCGCAGAGAGCGTGCTGGATCAGGGGATCGTCCTCCACCACCAGGAGCTTCATCACTCCCCCAAACACCCGGCTCCTCGTTGTTAGCACTTTCCCTTCCCATGCAAGATGGGCCGCTGGAAGTGGGTTGGCCGAAGGTTCGTCCAGGGGTCCCATGCAGCCGGTTCCCGCTCCCCACCAACCGGCCCCAGGATCTGGGCCCTAGCGTTTTGATCTCCGCAGCCTGCGGCCCCTGAGCCCCCTCGACCGCCACGGCCGCCCCCTAGGGGTGTTGCGCCTCTCGCTGACGGCTCGCTGCAACCTGGCCTGCCCCTACTGCCTGCCGGATGGCAGCGAACCGCCGGGGCTGCTGAACCAGGCCCAGCGCCTGGCGGTGGTGGAGGCGGCTGTGGCCCTCGGTGCCCGCCGCCTGCGGCTCACCGGTGGCGAGCCCCTGCTGCATCCAGGCGTGGAGGCCCTGATCGCCGCGGCCGCCCCCCTGCGCGCCTCTGGTCCCGCCAACGACCCGTGCCCCCGGGCCCCCGGCCTTCAGGAGATCAGCCTCACCAGCAATGGCGCTTTGCTCACCGCTGAGCGGGCCATCACCCTGCGGGCCGCCGGGCTCGATCGGCTCACCCTCAGCCTGGATGGGGCCAGTGGCGCAGCGGTGGCGGCCATGGCCGGCCTGACGGGGGGCGCCGCCGCCGGCGAGGCCCTGCTGGCAAAGGTGCTCGCCGCCATCGAGCATGCCCGCGCCGCCGGCTTTGAGCCGGCCCGCGGGGAGCTCAAGCTCAATGCCGTGATCCAGCGCGGCCGCAACGACGACCAACTCCTTCCCCTGGCCGCCCTGGCGCGGGAGCGGGGGGTGGAGCTGCGCTTGATTGAGTTCATGGATGTGGGCAACCGCAACGGCTGGCGGCCTGACGCGGTGCTGAGCGCCAGCGAGATGGTGGAGCGTATTGGTGCCCGATGGCCCCTTGAGCCCCTGGGGCGTGACGCCCATGGCACCGCCAGCCGCTGGCGATATCGCGATGGCGCGGGCCACCTCGCCGTGGTGGCCTCCGTCAGCAACCCTTTCTGCGGCGATTGCAACCGCCTGCGCGTCACCGCTGATGGCCTCGCCTACACCTGCCTCTTCGCCGCCCCGGCCAGCGGGCTGGATCTGCGGCCTTGGTTGCGGCCTGGCGTGCCTGCGGAGGGGTTGCGGGAGGCGATGGCTGAGCTCTGGCGGGGCCGGGCCGACCGTTGGAGCGAGGAGCGGCGGGAGGCCTGGCGGGCTGGCGCGCCACCCCCTGTGCATCATGCGGAGATGGCCTACCTGGGGGGGTGAGGGCCAGGGCATCGGTGGGTGGAAGCCAAGAGGTGCCGGGGGTTTTTACAGTGGGGAGGTTGTGCACGGCGCAGGATTGGCTCTTCTTCCCCTGAGGCACTCCCCGCGACTCGCCGCGGCGGCCTAAAGAGAGTGATCGTGGAATCCACCCGAGTCGCCAAGCTCCGAGAGGCCATTCCGCGTGGACAGGTGGTGTTCATCACAGGCACGGGAGTGTCGGTTGCTGCTTGCGGTAACCAGGAGGTGGATGGACACAAAGTGGCCACATGGATGGGGCTGCTGGAGCATGGGGCGCACACCCTGAAGGAGAGAGATGCCGCTACAGAAAAGGTTTTCACCCTCTTGATTGACCAGATCAGGTGCGGTGAAACCGACTTGTTGATTAGTGCGGCTCAATTAATTGAACAGCGCTTAAGACAAAAAAGTGATGGCACCTTCCGAGGCTGGCTCAAGGACACCATTGGCCAACTCACGGTGCGGGATGCATCCCTCCCGAAGGCCATTCATGCCCTGCCCGGTGTGCTGGCCACCTTGAACTACGACCAGCTGCTGGAAGCGGCCACAGGACGCCAGCCGATCACCTGGAGGCAGGCCGATGCGATGCAGGACGCCCTGCGCTCCCCCCCTGACATGCGGGACAAGGTGCTGCATCTTCATGGTCATGTCGCCGATCCGGAATCGGTGGTGTTGGGCGGCTCGTCCTACAACGCGGTGTCGACCGATCCCCACGCCCAGGCGGTGCTGCGGAGCTTCTTTATCGACCGCACCGTTGTGTTCATCGGGTGTGGTAACACCTATGGCGATCCCAATTTCAGCCGCCTGATCGCGTGGGGGAAGGCGGCGCTCCAGGATGTGGCCCCGCGCCATGTGGTGCTCTGCCGGGAATCGGAGGTCGACGCCTTCCACCACAAGCTTTCAGACGCCCCTTGGCTGCAACCGTTGGCCTATGGGGCCACCCATGCGGACCTGGTGCCTTTCCTCCAGGGGCTCGCCCCCACCGCCGAGGAGCCAGAGGCCCGGGCTGGCCAGCCGGCTCTCCCCATCAGCAGCTTGGAGCTGGAGGGCTATCGGCAGGCCCTCACAAAACAACATGGGCGCCTGAAGCTGGAGGGTCTGGATGCCACCAGCAGCGACCTGCGGCCGCTGCTGGCCACGGGGTTGTTCATCGGCCCCAACGTGCGGGAGTGCGCGGAGTTTCTGCCGCGGGCGCTGGAGTTGCCCAAGGAGCTGCAGCGGCGGCTGCGGGAGCAGGGGGTCCTGGAGGGGCACGAGCTGGATGCCGAGGCGCTTGAACGCCATCGCCGTTCCTACCTCGACCAGTCGCCCCGCCCTGTGCTGGAGGTGGTGGCGGATCCCGAAGCGCGGAAGCTTGTGGTGCTGGGCGAGCCAGGCTCTGGCAAGTCGCTGTTGTTGCAGGTTTTGGCGTTGGCATGGGCGGAGCACGCCGAGCCCAAGGAGGGGAACGGTGCGCTGCCGCTGCTGATCGAGCTGCGGGACTACGCCCGGCTGCGCCACGAGCAAGCTGTGGAAGGCTTTTTGGACTATCTGCACAAGGCCCAGAGCTTGCCCTGGCATTTTCCCTCTGCAGCGCTGGAGCACTGGCTAGGCCACAACCCCAGCCGGGTGATGTTTGACGGGCTGGATGAGGTGTTTGATCCCGCCTTGCGCAGGGAAGTGACCACCGCGATCGATCGCTTCGCCGAAACTTTCCCCAAAGCCCAGATTTTGGTGACCTCCCGCGTCATCGGCTTTCAGCACCAGAGCTGGCGGGATGGGGATTTTCGCCTGTTCATGCTGCAGGAGCTGGATCCGCAGCAGCGGGAGGAGTTTTTGAGCCGCTGGCACCTGGCCGCCTACGACGACGCAGCAAGGGGCGAGAGCAAGTGCGCCTTGCTGGCCGAGGCCATCTCCCACTCGCCCGCGATCCAGCAGCTCTCCGGCAATCCGCTGCTGCTCACGATGATGGCCATCTTGAACCGCACGCAGGAGTTGCCCCGCGATCGGGCGGAGCTTTACAACCAGTGCGCCCGTCTGCTGTTGCATCAGTGGAAAACAGAGGATGCCTTTGCCACCGATCCGGTGTTAAAGAAAGCCTCCCTGGATTACAAGGACAAAAGGGGATTGCTGATGGAGGTGGCTTGGCGGCTGCAAGCCAGCCCGAAGGGTTTGGCGGGCAACCTGATCGAGGAAAATGATCTGGAATCCACTCTAGCCGAGGGCCTTAGAGATTTCCCGGAGGTGCGGGCAGAGCGAGCGGCGCGGGCCCTGATCGAGCAATTGCGGGGGCGCAACTTCATGCTTTGCGCGGTGGGCAGCGGCAACTATGCCTTTGTGCATCGCACGTTTTTGGAGTATTTCTGCGCCGAGGCCATCGTCGATCGCTTCCAGCGCAAGCAAACGCTGTCGCTGGAGCAGCTCAAGAGCGAGATTTTCGCTCATTGGCCGGAGGACACCTGGCACGAAGTGCTCACGCTGGTGGCGGGCCTCATTGAGCCGACATTTGTGCAAGCCATCTTGCTCTGGCTGCTGGAGCAACCCGACCCGGATCAGACCTGTGAACCTGTTTTTCTGGCGGCACGATGTGCGGGCGAGGTACGCCAGCGCCAGGCGCTCGGCACGGTGGAATCCACCGTGCTGGAACGGCTAAAGCAGCTGACTCGATTTCAATTTCAAAATGACTTGTTGGGCTCTTGTTTAGGTGGCATGAGAAGTGTTGAATCCTTGGAACTCGTGCTCCAGCAATCTGACCTCCAGCGAGCAATCCGCGTGCGAGCGGTACACCTTGTCAGTGTCGTCTGGTGTGACCAGACAGCCACCAAATCCTGGCTCAAAGCACTTGCCCAATCTGATGAAGACTTGGATGTGCAAAGCTTCAAAGCCGTGGTGAATGCCGCCATCCGTCGGGGGTTGTCGCTCGGCGATCCACCATCGGAGGGGCGGGAGCCCTTTGTGGTGCAGCCCCAGGCCTGCGGTCTGATGCCCGGCATTGATCCGCTGCGGTTCAACCAGCTGCTGGATCAGCTCGACGTGGATCGGTTTCTGGCGGCACAGGCACGAGAGGGAGAGGCGCCATGATCATCCCTGACCTGAATCTGCTGGTGTACGCCTACAACTCAGATGCCCCCCATCATCCCCGGGCCAAGGGCTGGTGGGAAGGTTGTGTGCGTGGGTCGCAACCCGTCGCGATTCATGGGTTGTCGCCCTTGGCTTTCTCAGGCTGATGACCAGCCGCTGGCTCACCTGCGCACCTGGATAGAGCAGCCATCCGTGCGGATTCTGCAGCCAGGCCCCCAGCATCTCGCCATCCTCCAAGGGTTTTGCGATGCAGGCATGTTGGCGGGAGCGCTGATCACCGATGCGCACATTGCGGCGCTTGCCACCGAAAACCAGGCGGTCGTGCATTCCAACGACAGTGATTTCTGCCGTTTTGCTGGCTTGCGGTGGACCAATCCGCTCGATGGCTCCCCGTGAGCAAGCGCGTGACGCGCCGGCCTCACCCCACCAGCAACCGGTAGGCCGCATCCAGGCGGCGGAACGCCTCAGCGTCACCCCCCAGATCGGGATGGTGGGTTTTGGCCAGGCGCCAGTAGGCCCGCTTGATGGCCTGGGGGCTGGCGCCGTTTTCGAGGCCCAGCAGCCGCAGGGCTTCGTGCCGTGGATCCAGCTCGGATGTTCGAGCTGCTCCTTGGCCCGCCCCGGCCCCCTGCCTGCCGCCTGAGCCGGAGGGATCCGTTCGCGCCTGGTTTTGGCCCTGGCTGCGGGCTTCGTTCTGGCTTTGGCTGTGGTTTTCGGTGCGGGTGCCCCGGCGCCGCCCGGGCCCTGTCCCTTGGCTCTGCGTTCCTTGGCTCTGCCCTTGCGCCTGCCGTTGCTCCAGGCGCTCCACCCGCTGGCGCAGTTCCTCCACCACCCGCAGCGGCTCCTCGTTGAGCCACTCCACCGCCCGCTGCCCATAGAGGGCAAAGGCCGCCCGCACGGCCCAGCGCCCCCGGCTGTGGGGCCCCCGCAGGGCGGCAGCCAGCTCGCTGCCCAGGCCCGGGTTGTGGCGATTGAGCTCCTCCTCCAGGCTCAGGGCAGGGTTCCACCACTGGCGCCGCAGCTCCTCGATCAGGCCCCGCAGGCCCCCAGGCGGACCCACCCGCAAGCCCGACCAGCCGGGATGGCGAGCCATCGCCTCACACCAGCGCTCCGCCTGCTGCTGGGTGAGGCCCGGTGCCGCCCCGGTGGTCACCCGCGTCGGGCCCTGGTGGCGCTGTAGCTCCAGCTGCTGGCGCAGGGCCCACACCTCGCGGCGCAGGGCCTCGTTTTCAGCGAGCAGGGCCTCCACATTGGCTGTGATTGGCCGACTGCGGGGTGGAGACCGCCAACGGCGGGGATCAAAACCCATCCGAGCCGGAATGCCACGCCGGGTCATTGTGACCCAATCGGGCGCCGGGCCCATGGGCGGTTGGGGGTGGATTGCCCTCTGGGGAGGCCGGGCGTCTCCGCCAGGACCTCAAAGCCAGTGGTGCGGATAGGGCAGCGCCCCTTTCACCCAGCGGCTGAACCCGGCCGCCAGCAGCACCAGCAGCAGGGAGCCGCTCAACACCGGAGTCAGCACATAGATCGGCGTGGCCCCCAGGGCCACCCCCAAGAACGCCAAACCCCCAGCCGGCGGATGCAAGCAGCGCAGCCGCTGGCCCAGCAGCACGGTGAGCGCCACCGCCAGGGCAATCACCAAGGGCCCCTGGCCCAGCCAGGCCACCGCCGCCACGCTCACCAGGGCTCCCAAGAGGTTGCCGAGCACGATGTTGCGCGGCTGGGCCAGGGGGCTGGCGGGGTAGCCAAAGAGCAGCACCGACGAGGCCCCAAGGGGTGCGGCCAGCAGCACCATGCCGCTCCACGCACTGAGCAGGCCGAGCAACGCCAGGGCCAGCAGGGCTCCGAGCCAGGTGACCGAGAGATGGCGCCGGGGGAAGCGCGGTTGATAGGCGCGCCCCCGCTGCCTTTGTTCATCACACCACTGGCGCACTCTCCCCAAACCCATCACCCCAGCTCCAAACAGGCCAGCCCATACACATCCGCCAGCGACACCGCTGGTGCCGAGCCCCGATACATGCGCAGGGTCTGGGAGAGGGGCAGAAATCCCAGCTCCTCCAGCAGCGGCGCCGCCTGGGGATTGGCCCCCGGCCCATCGATCAGCACCGCCCCGGCGTGGCGCTGGAGCAAGCCCTCCACCAGGGCCCGGGCCGCCGCGGGATGGTCGGCCACCAGGGGCCCGATGCGCCAACCCTCGCCCTCCTTGAGCAGGCAGGGACGGATGCGGCCAAAGCCGTGGCAGGTGCCCTCCCGATCCAGCAAGGCGTGCACCGTTCCGGCCGGATGGTGCAGCCACTGGTGAAGGAAGTGGGGCCGGGGGGAGGGCTCCCGCTGGGCATCAAAGCGCTGCACGGCCGCTTCCGGAATGGCCTCGCCCGCCACCACACACCAGGTGGGCTGGGGCCCTGCCTCCGCTGGCCATGGGGCTCGAACAGGCATCCGCTCCGGTGCCAAGGCCCCGGGGGCCGTGCCATCCCCCAGGCGTTGCCAGCGGGTCGTGGGGGAGGCCGGCGCGAAGCCCCAGCTGGCGTAGTCCTCCACTCGGTCCGGAGCAGCCTCCAGGCCGATGCAGGGCAGATTCCCCAGGTGGCCCAGGGCATGGCGCCAGAGCTGCACGCCATAGCCCTCCCCCCTGTGCTCGGGCACCACCAGAAACAGGCCGATGAAGCCATAGGCGACGTTGTAGCGCACGCCAGCGATGCACCCCACCGGCTTCTGATCCAGCCAGCCCACCCACAGCCCCTGGCGGTCGGTTTGGCGGTAGATGGCCACATCTCCCGCTCCAGGGGTGAAGCCCTCCTGTCGGGCCCAGGTTGTCACGGTGGGGATGTCGGCCGCGCGGAGGGGGCGAATGGTGAGGGGGGTGGGCATCAGGCGGTCAGCCCCAAAGCATTAGGAATCCTTGTCAATCCCGGGGTGCAAGTCCTCCAGCCAAATCACGTTGTCGGCGTACGACTGCAGATCGGTGGAGAGGCTGTCCTCTGCGCCGCACACCCACACTTCTTTGTGCAGTTCCGATTTGACGTAGGAGATCGCATCCTCAAAGTCCCCATCCCCAGCACAAAGGATGAGGCGGTCGTATACCCCTTGGGCCGCCAGCTTGACGATCAACGTTGCAATGCCAACGTCAACGCCTTTTTGCACCTCGCGCACACTGTTTGTTCCACAGTGATGGCAGGTGATCTGGAGATCTTTCAGCCTGTAAAGCTGCACGCGAATTTTCGGGCCCCGCGGTGGTGCCGATTTCAGCCAGGTATGGAACGCGTTCTGAGCATCCGAGGCGGGATCTCGGGTGGAGTTCAAGTAGTAGGCCTCATAGATGGGGCCGCCATTGAGCTTCACGAGTTCAGATTTCAGCTTGAGATAATCGAATGGGCGTGCGCGTCCATGGTTGAACAGGTAGGCGCCATCAATGATCCAAACGGTTTTCATGGTTCCATTATCGCTTACCTCCCCGCACCAGCATCAGCTGGAATCCCGCTGACGGCGACGAGGCTTCTTTCAGCTTTCACCCTCGGCCAACAGCCTGGCGTAGGCCCCTTTCGGATCGGAGATCAGCGCATCATGGCGACCCCGCTGCACCACATGCCCCTGCTCCAGAACAAGAATCAAATCGGCGTCTCGCACCGTGCTTAGACGATGCGCCACGACGATTTGGGTGCAGGCTCGCCTGCGAAGGGCTTCCTCCACCCGCTGTTCCGTTTCGGCGTCCAGGGCGCTTGTGGCTTCATCCAGGATCAGGATCGTTGGATCTTGCAGGAGGGCTCGCGCGAGCTCTAGGCGTTGCCGCTGCCCGCCTGAGAGGTTACGCCCTCCTTCACTGAGACAGCTGTTGAGTCCGTCGGGTAAGGATTCAATCACCTCCATCAGCTGAGCGTCACAGCACGCATTTAGCAGCTGCTCGTCCGTCAAGTGATCTCGCCAGAGGCATAAGTTGTCGCGAATGCTCATGCCATAGATGGCGATCTCCTGCTGCACCATGGCAAGAGAGGCGACTGCCACTGGACGTGGGATGGCGGTAATGGGGTAGCCATCGAAACGAATGGCGCCAGAGCTGGGTTGCAATAAGCCTGCAATCAATCGTGCCAGTGTGCTTTTGCCTGATCCGCTGGCTCCTACCAGAGCCACTCGCATGCCGGGGGTGATGGAAACGCTGAGGCCTTGGATCAGCGGGGGGCGCACGGGGGCGAAGCTGTAGGTCAGATCCTCAATGTCCACTTGGCCAGAGAGTTGGTCCCGGTCCTTGGGCCAAGGTGGGAGGGATGGGGGAGTGACCGTCAGCAGCAGGGGATCCCGCGGGTTGTCCAGCACGTCTTGGAGGCGCAGCACCGCCGTCTCGATCTCTGGTAGATCCGCCACAAAGGCCACCAGCCGATCCACTTCGCCCTTCAGCCCGGCGGCGACTTGCTGGGCGGCCAGAAGCATGCCCAGGGTGAGGCGACCATCCAAAACCAACAGAAACCCCACAAACAGCACCCCCAGCGTGTTGAGCTGGTTCAGCAGGGTGGGCACCAGCCCCAGGGCCGCCTGACGGAGAGACAGCTGATGCAGGAACGATTGCACCTTGCGCTGATGACCATCGAACCGTTGCAGCACGTCACCCTCGATGGAGGTGCTCTTCACCATGTCGATTTCATAGAGGGCGGCCATCAAGGTGCCGCCTGCCTTGCCGCTGTCCTTCTGGAGCTGAAGGGTGGCATCCCGCTGCTGCCTGAGGCTGATCATCACCATCAGGGCATTGAGCGCCGTGGTGAGGGTCACCACCAGTCCCAGGAGGGGGCTATAGGCCAGGGTGAGCAACAGATACAGCACCAACAGCAAGACACCACTGAGCAAGGGAAGCAGGCGCTGGGAGATGAACTCCGCCACCTGTCGATTGAGCATCTGCCGCTGGCTCACATCCCCCGCGTAGCGCTGACGGAAGAACCCATCCGGAAGCGCCAGCACATGCCGTTCGAATCCGAGTGCTCCTCGGGTTTCCAGCCGACGGCTGAGGTGGCGGTTGCCTAACAGCTGGAGTTGGTTCCCGACCGCCTGAAGGGCAATAGTGATGGCCATGGCCCAGAGCATGGGCTTGAGCCATTGGCGTAGAGCCGAGCCCCACACATCGTCGATGTAGATCTGGGTGAACACCGGCATCGCCAATTGGGGCAGGATCAGGAGCAGTCCTGCCAGCAGGCTGAAGAGTGCGGGCCTCCACTCCTGCCGAAGTCTGGAGCCCACCAGGCTCCAGGGATTGGGCACGCGCCCGCCGCGGCGGAACGTGGGCCCGGGCTGGAGTTGCAACACCACACCGGTGAAGCCGGCACTGAAGGCCTCCAGGCTCACCCACCGGGGGCCGGACGCCGGATCATTGATGGCTACCCGCTGTCCCTGGAAGCCTTCGAAGACAAGGAAATGGTTGAATTCCCAGAACAAAATCAGCGGTGGTTTCTGTTGGCGTAGGGCCGTGAGATCCATGCGATAGCCCTTACCTTCCAGTCCGTAGAGTTTGCCGGCCCGCAGCAGGCTCGCAGCGTCGCTGCCATCCCGGGTGACCCCACACACCTGCCGCAATTCCAACAGGGGCACCACCCTTCCAAAGTGGCGCAACAGAATCGCCAAGCAGGCCGCCCCGCACTCTGTGGCCTCCATTTGCAAAATTGTTGGCGTGCGTATGCGGGGCATCGTCAGTAAATGCCGCTGATGTCGCGCAGCAGGGGGATCACGTAGCTGATCGGCTGGCGGTACTCCACCAGCACCGACACCTCCGTGCCCGTTCCTGCGGTGAGGGTGAGGTTGGGTCCCGGGCCCCCACCCCAGTCGAAACCACTGCGGGTGCGGGGATCGCGCTTCAGGCTGGTGACGGCCTCAATCAGGGGTTGGTTGCCATCGCTTCCCGGGGGCTGCACGGTGGCCACCAGGGAGTCGAGCCCAAGGCGCTGACGCAGACCTTCCCGGCTCACGGGCAGCGCCCGCAGACTCAGGATGCGCCCACTGATGCCGCCATGCCGTTGGGCGCGGGTGGTGGTGGGGGTGACGCGAACGGTCTGCCCTGGCTTGAGGCGCTTGCCATCCTGGCTGGGGAAGTAGGCCAGGCTCACCAGCTCCCGGGGGCGATCCCGGCGATCGAGTGTGAAAAGAGCGGTGCCCGCGTTCACCACGGCACCAGGTTGCACCAGCTGCTCCACCAGGCAGCCCGCCACAGGCGAGACGACGAGGGAATTGCGCTGGTATTCCTCCTTCTGGCGGGCCAGTGCCAGCACCTCATCATTGATGCCTTGCAAGCGTTGCTGCGCTTCGGCGAGCTGTTGGCTGTCGATGCGCTGCAGTTGCTTCTCCTTGTCGATGAAGGTTTCCTCGCTGATGGCCCCGCTGCTGCGATAGGGCAGCAACCGTTCGAGATCGGCCATCGCCAGGGCCCTCTCCCGCTGGGCTTGGAGGATGGCCAGTTCATTCAGGCGGCGGAGCTGCAGCAGCCGCCGCTCCCCCGCCTCCATTCCCACTCGCAGTTGCACCAGATCGATGCGGGCCATGGGTTGGCCGGGGCGCACGCATTGCCCCTCTTTCACGAGGATGGCCAGAAGGGGGCCATTGGTGGGGCTTTGCACCGGCACCAGAGCCTCCGGGAGAAGCAGCACCCCACGGCCCTGGATGCGCACAGGTACCCGGCCCAACACCGACCAGGCCAGGATGGCGGCCAGAAAAAGCAACAGGCAAGCGAGCAGGGCCCAGAGGCTCGGTCGGAGCAGGGGGAGCGGTTGATCCAGGTGGTCTGGAGAGGTGTGCGCCCGGAGGGCTTCGTCCCGAAACTGGATCATGGCGCCTCCTCCACGGCATCGCCGCGCTGGCGTCGCATCATCTCGGCAAACGGACCGGCTTCGTGAATCAGCTGATCGAAGGGACCCTCCTGAACCACCTTTCCGGCCTGGAGCATCAGGATCCGGTCGGCGTGGCGGATGGTGCTGAGGCGATGGGCCACCACGATTCGCGTGAGCCCCAGCTGTTGCAGATTGCTACTCACCAACGCTTGGCTGATGTTGTCGAGTGCGCTTGTGGCCTCGTCGAGAATGAGCAGTGCGGGCTGGCGCACTAGGGCGCGGGCGATCGCTAGCCGCTGTCGTTGCCCCCCGGAAAGGTTCCCGCCCCCCTCGGAGATGACGGTGTGCATCCCCATGGGGAACGACTGGATCTCCGTGGCGATCGCCGCCAAGTGCGCTGCTTGCCAGGCTTGCTCTGTGGTGATCAGGGCCCCTCCAGCGATCACCTCCTGGATCGTGCCAGCGAGGAGGGCAGTATTTTGGGGCACCACGCCAATCTGGCGCCGCACCAGATCAAGGCGAAGCCGTTCCAAGGGACGACCATCAAAGCGAATGGTGCCCTCCTGGGGGTGCTCCAGGCCGAGTAGGAGCCGCACCAGGGTGGACTTGCCGCCGCCTGACGGCCCCACCACAGCCACAAATTCCCCCGGGTGGATGGTGAGATTCAGCCCATCGATCACCCAGGGGCCATCCGGGGAGTAGCGGAACCGCACGTTCTCCAGGGCCACGCCTCCGCGCAGCACGCCTGGGTCCAACCGATGGGGGTCGGCCGTTTCCGGAAGTGCTTCCAGGAGGGGCTTGGCGCGCTCCAGCAGCACTGGCAGCTCAAAGGCCTGCACCATCAACGAGGCGCTGCTCACCACCGCGCCGATGAAGGTGGTGAAGGCGGAGAAGAAACCGAGCAGTTCGCCCACATTTGGCACCCGCTGCGTGGGTTGGCTGACGGCGTCATCAACCAGGCGGGTGATGAGGATGAACAACAGCAGCACCCCCAGGTTTGGCACCACGGTTTGGAGCAGCGCGGCCAGCGCGGAACGCACTTGCACCGTGTACCCACTGCGGATGGCTGCGCCATAGGGCTCCCACCAGTAGCGGGCGGCGGAGGCTTCCACCCCCGCCAAGCGCAGCTTGGACACGCTGGTGATCAGCTCAAGGTTGCGGCTTCCCGCTTCCGCCAGTTGCTCTTCCCGCATCCGTTCCAGGCGGAGGGTGCGGCGTCCGATCCAGACCGTGGGCCCCACCAGAACCAGCGCCAGCACAACAGCCAGCAGGGTGAGCTTGGCACTGATGCGCAGCATGAACAGAAGAAAGACTGCGCTAAGCAGTGCTTGCAGGGCTCCGCCGCCGATGAGCGACTGAATTTCATTTTGGATCTGGCCGATCGCCCCATAGCGGAGGCTGAGTTCGCCAGCGCGGTAGGCCTGAAAAAAGGACGCTGGCAGCTGGAGCAATCGGTGCAGAGCCGCCAGCTGCAGGCGATGGGCCCCCCGTTGCTGCACGGTGAGGAGGGTGCGGGACTCCGTCCAGCGCAGCCCGACGTCGGAAAGGGCAGCGGCCAAGAGCAAAGCGGCCATCTGCACCATCAGGTTGACGTCTTTGTCGGGGAGGGCCTGGTTGGTGAGCAGGGTGTTGAAGGTGGGGATGAGGAGGCCCAGCAAGGTGCTCAGCAGCGCCGTGATCAGGGCCGGGCGCAGGGGATCGCTCAGGAGGGCGAGGCCAGCTCCGAGCAGCACCCCCACGCCTCCCAAGCCGGCAATCCAGCGAGCCGCGCCTACCTCCTTGCCAATGGCCAGCAGGAAGCCGATCGCGAGCCCGAGGGTGGCGGAGGCGATCAGCACGAGGGCCCGGTGGCTGGCGGGGCCATAGCTGAAGCGCACCAGGGCGAGCGGGGAGACGTTCCCTCCTCTCAAGGCTGGGGAAATGCCCAGCGCCCTCCAGGGTGGAGGGTTGCCCCCCAGGTGGGAGGCACGGAAGCGTTGGGGACGGCGCTCAGGTGAGGCCGGATCCCGCAGCCAGTATCCGTTGCCTTCCGAGAGCAGCAGCAGGGGGCCGCCCTCGAGCAACAGGATGAGATCGCCGCAATCGCGGCGCAGATCCGCGGGCTCGATCTGGAGGGGAACCGCGATCAGCCCGGCACGATCCAGGAGATCGCGCAGGCGGGCGAGGGGATCAGCCGGGGCATGGGCCAGGGGCACGACGGTGCCTCCATGGCGTTCCGCCAGCCAGTGCACAAGGGTGGTGAGGGGATCCCCCGTTGTGGGCGACGCCGCCTCTGTGGCGGGATCCTGGCGCTGGAGTTGCTGAAGCAGGTCTGTGGGAGCGGGAATCGTGGCGGCAGGGCAAGCCAATGCGCTGGGGTCTGCAGATCTGTCTGCAACGGACGCGACGGTGGCAGCCCGCACCACCTTGAAGCGCAGCTCCAATGGGGCAGGCACTCCTTGGAGGGCGCTCAACAGACAAGGAGCCTTGAGACAGGTGAATGTGCGTCGACGGAGGATCTGCCCATCGGGGGAGCGCAGCACCCCGATCAGGGCCACCTCCCCCTCCAGCAGGCAGAGATCCTGCTGTGACAGGTCTGCACTGGGCCAGGGATGCTCGCTTCCTGGAGGCAGGGTGGAACCGGGCCCCGCCGAGCTGCGGGGGGCAGGAGGGCTCATGGCCACCCCCCCGGAGGACGGGCACCTGATGGGGTGGTGCAGTTGCTGCGCTGCAAAGCTTTGCGGAGCTGCTCGAGGCTTGGGCTGGGGGGGGCTTGCTGGGAAAAAGGGAGCTGGGCGGCCAGGGACCGATTGGCGTTGCTGGGAGTGCCGCCTGAGGCGAGCAGCGCCTGGATCTGCTGGTCCCAGGCGGAGGGGTCGCTGCCGAGCTGCTCCTGGAGCCTGCGGACCTGCTCAAACGCCTCGGCGCTGGCGACCTGGAGCACGATGGTGGCCCCATCAACGGTGGAGGACGCTACGAGGGCAAGGCAGTAACGCTGTCTAGGCTCGTTTTTTCTGGCCTTGTTGCCTCGCCAGGGCTGCGCACAAGAGCTTGATTTTTGTGACATGGTCAAGCTAGACGGCAAGGGGTAAGGAGGAGCTGGAGCACGGTGGCAGGTGTCTGCAGCTTCATTCAGCGAGCTTCCAGTTCATAGCGCATCTGGGCAGAAGAGTAGCTATCAAAATCTTTCAAGGTCTCGGGAAAGATGGCTTGAATCCGTCTCATCATGGCCCCAACGTGAGTGGCAGGCATCAAACATCCTCCAATGCAAGCCTGCATCTTGGAAGTGGCTTCGTGGGCGCGAGTGTCCCAGACAAAGCTGGGATCTTTGTCGGAGATGGAGTCGACACAGAACACCGTCTGGTCTTGATCGGCCAAGTAGAAATCCCAGAGAGATGGCCCTGGCCGTGCCAGCTGAAGTTCAATTCATCCAGAACCGGATAAAAAAATCCAGCCAGGGGATCTGGCTGGACCAAGGTCATGGCGCTGGTTTGAACATCAGACGTTGAGACGTGTTGTGCTCCTCAGGAGCCAGCCCAATCATGTGTTCTCGTGTGTGCCTGAATACCAATACGGTTCTGGGTATGGGCTAGGCGCGAGGCTAAAGCTCTTTTTCTCCAAAAGGCGATCTACAAGCTTGCCAACAGTGTATACCAATCGAAAGCCGGCCACGATCTCATTTAAGCCCGGGAGGAAACCACCCGTGACGGCCTCAAGATCCTTTTCAGATAGCTCATGAATCGAATCTGACTGAAGGCGATACAAGGAAGATCCCGGTGTCTGCTCCTTCAGGTTGTCAACGTCTAAGTTGAATCTCATGGTTGCAAGGGGTTTTATGAACGGAAGTGAAGACCGATGAGGACTTCACTTGCTCCCTGGTTGCCTGGCTTCCTGCTTGATTCAACCTTGTCGCTCGCGGCGGCTGTGGCAGCAGGCCCACAACGCGCTGAGGAGAATCAACAGGCCTCATTATACGGTGGAATCCAAGGCCAGCACGAGGGCTGAGGGCACCGCCAGCTGCATCTCCATGCCAGCGGCCGTGGTTGGAGGGGGAGCAAGGGATCTCTCAGGGGGCCGCGGCGCAGGGTGTCAGACCACACCGTTTGCAGGAGCGGGCGAGGGAGGGTTTTCCGACACTCAGCTTTGGGCAACGAGCATCGCTCGTACGCCGCTATATCCCCCCACCCTGTAGCTCAAGTGGAGAGATGGCGCGTCCTTCTCAAGCCGAAACGCTCTAGTCCCCCCCAGCGGCCTTCTATCCCCGCACCAGCACCGGCACCCGCTTGAAAGCAGGAGTGCCGCTCTCCGCATCGCTCACGGGCCGCATGAGCACGTTGGCCTCCGGGTAAAACATCAGCGCCGCCCCGCGGCGGATCGAGCCGGGAATCACCTCGATGCCCTCCAGCGCCCCCGCCTCCCCCTGCACCCGCACCCGCTGGTGCGCCTCCAGGCCGCTGGCGGCGATGTCGACGGGGCTCATCAGGATCGTTTGGCGGTGAGGCATGCCCCGGTAGCTGTCACCCGTTTTGTAGACGACCGTGTTGTGCTGGCCGTAGCTGCGGGCGGTGATCAGGCTCAGCACCAGCCCCCGCTCCCCCGCTAGCAAGCCGCCAAAGTGCTCGGTCCCGGGCAGTTTCAGCTCAGGGAGAGGCGTTGGCGCCAGCTGGGCCCGGCCGCTTGGTGTGGCGAAGCGGGGCTCATGGAACACTCTTCCGGCCACCTCAAATTCCTGTTTGCTGACGTCGATGTCAGCAATGGCTTCGTAGCCCGGCACGGTGCCGGCGATCAGCT
>JBIIJA010000177.1:0-5136 GCA_044234195.1 Cyanobium sp.
TGTGGCTTCAGCGATCAATGGCCTGAACAGCTGGATCGACGCCGTTGCCTTGGATCCCTTCAAGCTCAATCCCTTGGCAGCAACGCTGAATCCCCCAGCGGCTTTGGCCAACGGCAGCCCAGCGTTGGTTGTTCAAACTCCCACAAATCCTCTTTGGGGAAACAACAATGGCACGGCCTACCAGGACATCAATATTGGCCTGGCGATCGCGACGACCAACACGGCGCTCAATGTCACTTCCTCCAATCCAAATCCGATTCTGCTGACGAATCACCCTGTGATTGGCTCCATCACTCTTCAAGGCGGTGATTGGCTCAATCAACTCAGCGTCACCTATGACCTGCCTTCTGGGCCCACCACCTTCACCCATGGAGAGACGACGGGTGGCACTCCCGATTATCCCATCAATCTCCAGCAAGGCGAGTTCATTACCTCGATCACAGGCACCTATGGCGATTACATCAACCAATTGACCCTTGCCACCAATCTTGGACAGACCTACACCTACCCAACCAGTCCTGCATCCGCTGATGGTGTGGTGAAATGGACAGCTGCTGACGGTGAAGTGCTGGTGGGCTTCCAAGGCGCCTGCGGCACTTACCTCAACCAGTTGCAATTGATCACCCTTCAGTTTCAGCCCTCGCTCTGGAGCCCCCCCCTGCTGGTCTCATCCGATCCGGATCCTTCCCTGCCTGTCACTGGTGTGGGGGTGGGCTACAACACCTTCCTCAATGCCGCGATGCCCAACTCAGCGGCTGTCGCCCCCGCGAGTGTTGGCAGCTTGAATCAAGCCAGCCAAAACTTCGTGCAGGTGTACACCAACAGCGGCGGCCTGGATCAGACCTTGCATCACTCGATTGGGTTGTCAGCGGAAGGGCAGTCGGTCAAACACCAAAACTCGTCCTCCCTGCAAACCAGCAATACGGATGTGACTGTGGTGGTCTATGCCAATGCCATCAAGAGTTCTCCGATCTATGGCACAGCCACCCTGCTGCCCGCCGCCGCTTCCCTGTGCCCATCAGAGCTGTTCACAGCCTATGGGGATTCCTATGTGTCGGCGGCCGTCATGGGCGCCGACTATGCCGCGGTGTTTATTTACGAATGCGACAGTGAAGATCAGCAGCAGTCCGTGCTGAATTCTCTGGCTCTGCAGGGGGTGGTGCCGAGTGATCCACCGGTGAGCATCGGTGTGAATTTTTCCAAGAGCATGAGCGACGCCAACTCCCAGATCACGGTGAATTGTCGCGTTGTGCAGCTGCTGCGGGGTAGCGCGGCTCAGCTGCCAGCGATCACAAGCAACACCGGCGATGACATTGAGGCTCTGGTGAGTTTTGCCCTTGCTCTCAGCGTCAATGATGTCGATGGCGAGGGTGTGGTGCTGGACTATGCCACCACGGGATACGAAACGTTGATGGCGAGTGCACAGGCGAGCGCTTTCGCTCCGATTGTCAATAACCGCCAGATCTATGCCTACACCGTCTCGCCGAGCTTAGCCAGTTTGAGGAGCATTGGTAGCCAGATGCAGCAGCTGGCCAGCTTGTACAAAACCTATGGCTACACCGGTGACACAACCTTCTATACCAACTGCCAACAATTGAATCAAGACACCGCCACGCTAGAGGACTGGATTGGGCAAACCAACGCTAATCCTTTGGGCACGGCCACCCTTCCCGCCACCCTGCAAAGCCTGATCAACGGCACGCCGGCTGCCCAGTTCCAATTCGAAAAATCCCAATCATGCTGGGGGGGCTCCACAGCGGGCGCAACCAAAAACTCCGGGCCCGCACCATCCAACGCCTTCTATGATCTGGCCACCAGCTGGGCCTCCGGCTCCGATCCCACCAACGCCTCCGACAACAGCTCCAACCCGACCCAACCGATCCCCCTGGCAGAGCGTCCCGTATTGGCAGCCATTGATCTTTGGGGTGGTGGCCAAATCAACCAGATAGCCACGAGCTACCAGACCACATCAGGAACCGTGCAATTTGTGCACGGTGATGCCTCTGCGGGTTGGCAGATGCCCAGCTTCAATCTTGCCGAAGGTGAATTCATCACCAGCATCAATGGCTCTGCCGGTTGGTACGTCGGCATTCTCACCATGAACACCAATCGGGGCCAGTCGGTCACATGGTTTCCAACCTGTGACTCGGGTGTCACCCCCTTCAGCTGGAGTGTGCCGGATGGCGCGACGTTGGTGGGATTCGAGGGATGGAGTGGGCAGTATCTCAATATTCTGCAGCCGGTCTACATCCAGTTTCAGCCTGCCAGCTGGGGCTCTGTGGCCCAGTATGTGCCTCCGGGAACGTATCAACAAAGCAGCTCGGAGATCACGGTCACACTCCAGGCACAGTGCAAAAACAGTGCAGGAACCGAAGTTTCTTCCACCCTCACCTACACTGCGTCGCAGGCCATGACCATCGGGGACATCAGCAATGACAATGGAAATTTGACCATTGTTACTGGTAATGGCAACCTTTTTAATTCAGCCAACAACCTCGGAATCTATGTGCCCTCCGGTAGTTATCAAAATAGTAGTTCCAGCGTTTCGGTCACACTCTCTGCCCACTGTCTCAATGGCAATCAACAGTCCGTGCCTGCATCGTTGACCTACACCTCAACAGAGGCCGCTTCCTTTGCCAATATCGCCAATACCAATGGCGCGCTCGTGAGCCTCAGCTCGACATAGCCACCTGTCACTGATGGGCCCCTAAGGAGCACAACCCACCCGCTGCCCCCGGCAGGTGGGGCAGCTGCCATTCCCCGGCAGTTGGCTGTCCTCCAGCAGGGCTCGCAGCCAGGCCGTGAAGGGCTGGCCCCCCGATTGTTCGCTGTAGAACAAGGGCGCCCGCAGGATGGTGTGGGTGTCGCCCTGGGCCACATAGGAGCGGAAGTTGGGCGTGGCCTGGCGGCTGGCCAGCTCGTTCAGCATCTTGTTGGTCCAGGCGTTGCAAGCTTGGCCCGCGGGGCCCATCTGGGCATAAAAGGCCGTTTGGGTGGCGTCGTGGATCGTGGTGAACTGGGCGAAGCGATCCTTCGGGAAATGGGCCGCCAGCTTGGCCACCACCTCCGTGTCGGGCGTGTTGTGCGCCTTGGGGCCAAACACGGAGCTGGGCAGGGTGTAATTCCAGTTCTTGTTGCGCACCCGCTCGAAATCCGGCGTCGTGACGCCCTGGCCGCTGTCGCCGAGATACACGGCCCGCGCGTTTGGATACAAGGTCCGCAAGGCGGTGAAATGGGTGGCCGCGCCATAGGCCCCCGCGCTGGAGCCGCTCACCAGGAGGCGGGAGGGCTGGGGCCCATGGACGCGCAGCCAGGGCAGGATCACCTGCATGTTGTCCCAGCCGCGATGCTCAATCGTGAAGGGCTTGCCCGTGTCTGGGAACGTGTACGTGGCCGTGGCCGCCCCTGAGTGCACATCGCCCGTGCAGTAGGGCACAAAGAGCATGCTCCAGTCACGCACGGGATTTTGCGGATTGGTGCGATCGAGCAGCCCGCCCATGCGGGCGGGGCCATCGCCGGGCAACAGTTCGGCCTTATATACGCCCACCATGGTTTGGTCGTCCTTGCCGGAGAAGAAGGCCTTGTCGCCCGCCAGCCGAGGTTTGGAGCAGGTGGCCGAGTTCCAGCAGGCCCCGCCGCCATTGAAAAACACCACCAGCCCATCTGTTGTGCCCTTGCGGAAGTAGTAGGAGTAAGTGGAGCTGCTGGTGCCAGGCGCCCCCGAGCAGGTGGGCCTGTATGGGCGGCCGTTGATCGTGATCGGCTTCGGCACAATCCTCACCCAGCCATCCGTCTCGGCCGCAGGTTGAGCCGAGAGACTGGGACCTGGATTGGCCCAAACCCTCTGCTCCAGGGGCATCAACGCGACAGCGATGGCCATGATCCCCACCTGCCTGACGCGCATCTCTCGAACTCCCAGCCATGGAAAAGGGCTGTGGAAGCGTACCTGGCTCCCTTTGGGGCCCAGGTTGGCCATGCTTGACGCGCTTGCCTTAGGGATATCAGAGCCTTGTGGACGAAAGGATGGGAAACGCGCGGCCCATCTTCTCGGCAAACAAGCGATAGGCCGGGGAGTTGGCATAGGGTTTCAAAAACGGCGTGGCAAACAGCACCGGGGCGGAATAGCAGCGGTGGCGCACACTCAGCTTCAAACACTGGATGGCCTCCACCTCTCGCTCCAGCGCCAGGGCGGCCAGCCCCCAATATCCCAGAGCTCCTGTTTGCGAGGGACGCTCGTGAATGCGCGTCATGGCTTCATCCAGCAACTGCTGGGCGCGGGTGTGAAGAGAGCCTTGGGCCAAGGTGTAGGCCGCGAGGGCTTGAATGCCTTGAAAAGGACGATCAAGAATGCCGGTGTCCAGCACCAGTTGGGTGGCTTGAGCGGTATGGCCCTGCCCTGCCAGCAACAGGGCCCACAACAGGCGCGTGCCCACCATGGTGGGATCCAGGCTGAGTTGGCGATGAATCGCCTCCTCAGCTGCAGGCAGATTGCCGATCGCGCAATAGGCCATGGCCAGCACCAGCCAACCCTGGCAGAGGTCTTCGCTCACGTGTGCTTTTAGAAGATGGATGGCGGTGCGGGGCTTGCCAGTGAAGATGAGATGCCGCGCCCAGGCCATGAGGGGCATCCCCGTTGGCAGGGTGTCCGCCAGCCAGGTGCCATACAACTGTTCACTCGTGAAGGGTTGCCATAGCAAAAGGCTCTGCACTTCGGCCTTGATGGCCAACCAGCCCGAGGGTTGGCGTCCGAATCGGTCGACCGTTTCAAGCAGGTGCTGCAGATCGGGGAGCACCTCCTGGGCAGCGCGCATGCCCCAGAAACATTGGAGAATTTGGAAATAACAGAGCTCCAGGTAGCCCTGGGCAAAAGAGGGGTCGACTTGCACACTTTTTTGTAGGAGCCATTCCTGACGGATGAGTCTGTAGGGATCACGGTTGGCCCAGTAGTCGTGAGCTTCCCCGTAGAAGGGGTTAGCCGTGAACGCAAGCAGCGATGAATGAGCCTTGATGGGCTTCCCAAGAGAAGAGGGGCATGGCTGCACAGGGGCAGTCAACATGTATCCCTTGCCATAAATGCCGCGGATCACGTTCCCCCCAAGGGGGCCCATCGCGAACACGTCCCGCAAGCGATGCACC
>JBIIJA010000178.1:0-5128 GCA_044234195.1 Cyanobium sp.
GCTTCGTCCAGCTTGGCTGACAAGGGGGGTGGCGCCTGCTCCTGAAGGGGTGGCTCAGGGGGCACCACCGGAGTGGGGCTTGGATCGGGCGCGAGGGAGGGCTGGTTTAAGAGGGGAAGGAGCCAGGTGCGGGCATCACCATCTTCAGCATTGGCCCCTGTCCCGATGGCCCGCTCGAGGAGCGCCTCCAAGGTGGGCATGCCATAGCGATGCACACAGCGCTGAGCCAACATCACGGCACGGTCAGCATCCCGTTGCTGGATGGCCTCCACCAGCAGCTCTTGCCAATCGGGAAGAGAAGGGTGGGAGTCGGAGGGAGACACGGCTGGATGGTCTAAAGATGGGGCACCTGGAAATGGTGGGAGAGGCGCGATTACTGAAGCTTGCGATCCAGCAGGGGGCGGATGGCAACAAAGAGGGCTAACGCCAAAACAAAAAGAATCAGCAAACAGGATGTGCCCGTGAGGGAGCCGTAAGGGGCTTGCAGGACAACATCACCAAGAATGCCATGGCCAGCATAAGCCGCTCGGATCGGTTCAATCGCAAAGGTCAGTGGATTGACCGAGGCCAGCCAGGCCAGCCAGGAAGGCATGAAAGAGAGTGGGGCCAAGGCCGTGCTGGCAAAGAGGAGCGGAAGATTCACAACAAAGATGACAGCGATCATCTCTATGTGTCCTGGCAGAGCAAAGGCCAAACCCAAGCTCAGAGCTGTAACTGCAAACACCAGCAATGTCAACGTCAAGAGCACAAGAAGGAAGCCGAGCAGCCCCGGCCACCCATAGCCCAACAAGCCAGCCACCAAAATGATCGCGAGGCTCTGCAACAAACTCAGGGAAAGAATATAAAGAACTGAGGCCAAAACAATTGAGCTACGAGAGCGAAGCGGAGCAACAAGAAGCCGGTTCAGGAATCCGAATTCCCGATCAAACATCACCGGCAAACCTGCATTCAAAGCGGCGCTAAATGCTGTAAATACAATCACCCCTGCACCAAAGAAACGGCCATAGCTGTCGCCTCCTGGCAGCAGCCCAGCCGGCGCATTGGCAAAGAGTGCGCCGAACAGCAAGAGCCAAATCAGGGGCTGCAGAACTCCAGCCACCAGCGTGGAGGGACGCCGAAGCAATTGGACGAAGAGTCGTCGGGTGAGGGCGAGAGTCTCCTGAGTGATCTCTGCCAAGGCAGACGACTCTTCCGTCTCCGAGGGAAGGGGGGTCAGGCTGGTGGAGGCGCTGGTCATGGTCAGAGAGAAAGAGAAGCGTGCGGAGTGAAGAGGGCGTTCAGGCTGGGTTGGGCGAAATCAACGCATTTGCTGCTTCCGCTCCTCCTTGGCATCTCTCAGGCCAACCACCGCCAGTTCAGCATCCATCAAGGTGCGACCTGTGGCCTGGAGGTAGACATCATCGAGACTCGGTCTGCTGAGGGAGAGGGCGAACACAGGCAGGTCTGCGGCAGCCAGACAGGCGCGAATGTTGGCCACCACTGTCTCATCGTCCACGACCAGATTGAGGGAATAGCCCTGGGCCCCATTGACCACCACCTGCCGCACCCCAGGGCAGGATTGGAGAAGGTGGCGAACCCGTTGGGCTTCGTCCTCTTGGCTGAACTCCCTGACCCGCAAGGTGACGCGATCTCCCCCCAGGGACTGCTTCAGGTGCTGCGGGGTTCCATCGGCAATGACTCGGCCCCCCTCGATAATGGCCAGTCGGTCCGCCAGGGCATCCACTTCCTCCAGATAGTGACTGCTCAGCAGGATGGTGGTGCCTCCATCGCGAAGGAGCCTCAGAACCTGCCAGATGGCATTGCGGCTTTCCAGATCAAGCCCCACAGTGGGCTCATCCAGCACCAAAACGGCTGGCCGATGGAGCAGGCCCGCCGCCAGGTCGAGCCTTCGGCGCATGCCGCCGGAATAGGTGCCGCAGCGGCGATCGATCCAATCCTCCATGGCCAAAAGGGACATCACCTCCTCGATCCGGGAGCCTGTTTCCCCTGGGCGCAGGTGGTAAAGGTCCGCCTGGAGCTGCAGGAGCTCTCGGCCAGTGAGGATCTTGTCGATCGCCACCTCTTGCGCCACATATCCCAGGAGCCGACGAACCGAGCGCGGATCAGCCAACGCGTCATGGCCAGCCACGCTGACCTGTCCTCCATCAGGCGCCAGGAGGGTGCAAAGGATCCGCATGGCCGTGGTTTTGCCAGCACCGTTTGGGCCCAACAACCCATAAAGGCAGCCAGCAGGCACCTGGAGGGAGAAATCAGAGAGGGCCTGAACCGGGGCGGTTTTACGGCCACCACCAAAGCGCTTGGTGAGATGGTGGAGCTCAATCAAGCCGAGCTTCTCCAACGGGTTTGTCGGCCACGCAATCTAGGAAGCACCAGAGCTTGCCAGGTGGAGGAGAACCGCCATCGGAGC
Source organism: Cyanobium sp. (assembly GCA_044234195.1). Classification (GTDB taxonomy): domain Bacteria; phylum Cyanobacteriota; class Cyanobacteriia; order PCC-6307; family Cyanobiaceae; genus Cyanobium. Next base: position 2,408 of record JBIIJA010000178.1, read on the forward strand.
CAGGCTGGCCTGAGAAGCCTGGGGGGTGCGGGCGAGAAGTAGGAGCAGGCAAATGCCAAAGAGATAGAAAATCGACCAGCGGAACATATTTTTCGCACAGCCAGGATCCTCAGGCTTTTGGCGCAACTGTTCACTGAGTTGCAGGAGTCGGCCATTGAAGGGCAACACCAAGAGGCCGTAGAGCCAGCCGCCGCTCGGCAGGGCGAGGATGCCCACCAGACTCAAGAAGGCCGTCAAGAGGCTGTAGCGGCTGATCGCCTCGGCCGTCGGCCCAACCCCACGCACCACAGGCAGCATGGGAATTCCAGCCGCCCGGTAATCCTCCCGAAGCAGCAAGGAGAGGGCCCAGAAATGGGCTGGCGTCCACAGCATGACGAGAGTGAACAGCCACCAACAGGGCCAGCCAAGGGAGCCCGCCGCCGCAGCCCCCACTAATGGAGGGATGGCGCCAGCCACGCCACCTATCACGATGTTGAGAGAGGTTCGCGGCTTGAGGAGAGCGGTGTAGAGCAGCACGTAGCTGCACAAACCCAGCAAGGCCAACGCTGCGGCCAGGGGATTCACCCCCCAAACCAACACCAGAACCGCCCCCAGGGTGAGAGCAATGGCCAAGGCAAAGGCCTGAGGATGGGCTAGGCGACCGGAGGGAATGGCCCGCTTGCTGGTACGAAGCATCCGGCGATCCAGATCTTCTTCCCAGAGGCAGTTGAGAACTCCTGCCCCGGCTGAGGCCATGGCCCCTCCCACAAGGGTGCAGACCAGGCGTGTGGAATCCAGGGGCCAACTCGCCGAGAGGGCCATGCCGCCGACAGTGGTCGCCAGTAAAAGGGGGATCAATCGGGGCTTGGCCACTTCGAGCCAAGGGGGCAGCTGAACCGAGCGGGGGATGGTGCTACTAGCCACAGGTCACCTCCAGCGAGGAGGGGGCTGGCTTCTGGAGCCAGGCTTGAAGCGTGCGTCCCATGAGGGCTCCGAGATGGGCCATGAGCAGGGCGGCCACCAACTGGTGGGCGATGGTGAGAGAGGGAAGTTGAAGCTGCGAGCGCAGGGTGAGGATTCCGAGGGCCACCTGCAGCACTACAAGAGTCGCGGCCCCTAGGGAAAGGGCGCGCATGCGGCCATCGGTCCGGGGAGAAAGGAGGAGAGTGCCAGCCATGGCCACAACAGTCAGGCCCGCGGGCAGGGCCAGTTGGCGGTGCCGGAGCAGCCACTCGCATTGGTCTCCGGAGGTGAAACAGTGATCCACGGCCCACTGGCTGGCCATGGCCCCTCCGAGCACACATTGGCTAAAAACGAGGGCCGTGCTGAGCCACGGCAAAGGAAACCACCAACTGGGTGGAGGCTGGGGGGGAGCATCAGTGGCGATGGTCTGATCCAGAGCGCTCATCAGCAGCAAGAGCAAGAGAGCTGTGGCGAGGTGGGCCGTGACAGTGGACCAGGAGAGGAGACCGGTGACCGTGAGCGCCCCGAGGGCCCCCTGAAAGACCACCAGGCCCAGCGCCAGGGAGGAGATCCAAGGCAACCAGGAGGGCAGCTGCTGACGGCGCCAAAGGCTCGCGGCCCACAAGACCAAGAGGGCGAGGCCCACCAAGAAGGCATCGAGGCGATGAAACCACTCCAGAAACACCTGCAGATTCATCTGGCGGCCTGGGAGCAACACCCCGTAGCACAGGGGCCAATCAGGGCAAGCAAGGCCAGCTTCCATGACCCGGGTGGCGCCACCAATGACCACCAAAGCCACAAGTGCAACAACCAGGTGAGTGGTCAGCAACCTCAGCAGGGGGCGAAGTGGCAAGGCAGGTCCTCGCTAATGAATTTGCATGGTAACGAGCTTTTTCAAATCAGGGATTGCAAACATCTAGGGCCAGTTTGTAACAATTAGCGGCAAATGCTGCGCCTGCTACCAAATACCCTCCGCCGGCCCAAGAGTTTCCATAGCCTTGTTTGGGCGGTTCCACCCAGCGCCTGGCTCCACTACCTTGCTCTTCTGGGATCCTCACTCAGGCCCACTTTCGTCCCATCCAAGGACATGGCGATTCCCTCTTCACTCATCACCTTCCTTGTGGGCATGGCTCTCGTGCTCGCCGGACTCTGGCTTGGCCAGAACGTTTCCTTGCTGCCTTTGGATGCGAGCCTGAACGCTCCTGTCTACGACGAACTTTTTAAGGTTCTCTTCAGTATTGGCAGTGTTTTATTTGTCGGCATCTTGGGTCTTCTCCTTTTCAGCCTGGTGCGCTTTCGCAGACGGGCTGGAGACACCACGGATGGCGCTCCGATTGAAGGGAATCTTCCTCTGGAAATCGTTTGGACAGCCATTCCCGCCATTGTGGTGTTGTTCATCGGGATTTACAGCTACGACATTTACGAACGCATGGGGGGCATGACCCCACTCAATGAGCACAGCGCCATGGCCCACGCTCAACATGCAGCACAGCCAGCCTCGGTCTCAAAAGGTCCAGGCTCAGGTCCGCAGGTATGGGGCGGAATTGGGCCAGCTTCAGGTGAAAATGCCTTAATTGTGGACCTAACAGCTCTGCAATTTGCCTTCATCTTTCACTATCCAGACTCCAATATTACCAGTGGTGAACTTCATATCCCAGCCAATCAACCCGTGGAACTGCGAATGAAAGCGAACGACGTGATTCATGCTTTCTGGGTACCACAGTTTCGTCTGAAGCAAGATGTGATTCCCGGTCAGCAAACGATCCTCACCTTCACCGC